>NZ_CP010401.1:0-92500 GCF_001281405.1 Bartonella ancashensis
ACCCTTCTCACAACTGTTTCTAACTATGCGCCTTTCACGCCACAAGTGAGTTGCGCCCAAAAATTAAAAGGATATTCAACATGGCTCATAGACTACCGACCATAACACAGCCTGCTATTGCTCGTGCCTTACGAGAAGCTAAAAAACAAGGCTGTGAATTGATGGAAATTAAGCCAAACGGAAAAAAGTAAATTTCAAATGGATGTCTTTCTTCCCATTTTACCTGAATTAGCTAAAACATTTGAAATTGGCCCGATTGGTGATGAAACATTTATTTGTGGCAAAAACGGTGAGAAACTACCCAAAGAAAGTTTTGGTAACGTACTCAGAGAAGCTTGTAACGTAGCAAACGTTAAAAAAATCAGCTCATGGATTAAGAAATTAGCAGCAACAAGAGCAGCTAATGCAGGAGCAACAGTTCTACAAATGAAAGCACTTTTTGGGTGGACTGAAGACAAAATGGCATCTCCTTACACCAAGAGCGCAAATCACAAAAGACTGGCTCTAGAAGCCATAAAAAACTACAAAAATGCGGAATAAGCTCTAAAAAAAGTCAATAAAATCAAATGGCTTGAAATTTTCTAACCTTGATCTAAGCTATTGATATTATTGATAAATGGCGGAGAGAGAGGGATTCGAACCCTCGATACAGTTTCCCGTATACACGCGTTCCAGGCGTGCGCCTTCAACCACTCGGCCACCTCTCCAAAGGACTACATTTATACTGAGAAAAAAATAACACGCAAGCCTAAACTCTACACTTGAAAATTAAAAAACCTTTTTATACATTGAAATTGGTACGTACTCTTTCTTCATTGAACCTTTTTCATTATGCATAATTTGAAATGCTGCTTTCTTACAATAAAGTATCCAAAATAGTTGAATATATCCCTTTTTATACGAAAAAAGAGAAATGGCACTTGCTCTTAAGGCGGATAAAGACCACAAACTATACAAAACATATTTAAACGAAAGTTCTTGGCAAAGCTTCTTTCTCTTTCGCCCAATCAGCTCTCACCATAACTTCCTGCTAAAATCAAACTATTTTAGCGATTTGCGAAGAGCCCGTACCGCTTGCGCAGTCTCACACTGCAATGCTTGTCTTGCCAGTATTTTCATATCTTCAAAACGATGAGCCCGCAGATATTCCTTAACGATAGGAATATCGCATAATGCCATAGAAAGTTCACTAATTCCCAATCCAATCAAGATCATCGCTGCAAATGGATCAGCAGCAATATTCCCACATACGCTAACTCGACATGCATTTTTAAGTGCACCCTTAACAACCCCATGAACCATACGAAGAACTGCGGGGTCTAGATCATCATACTCTGAAGTGAGATGTGAACTTTTTCTATCAATAGCCATCGTATACTGAGTCAAATCATTTGTTCCAATCGAAAAAAAGTCAACGTAAGAGCTTAACACATCTGCCATTATCGCTGCTGCCGGAACTTCAATCATGATGCCAAGTTTCAATTTTGGTGCACCGATGTCATTACGAATTCCCTCCATAATTTTCTGCATAACCAAAATTTCTGAAACAGATATCACCATTGGAAACATAATGCATGGCTTTCCACCTTCTCTTGCTACCCTATACAAAGCACGCAACTGAGGAATTAAGAGATCACGCCTACGCAATAAAAATCGTATGCCTCGAACTCCTAAAAAAGAATTTTCTCCTTTAAGTAAATCCGAATTCTCAATCCGCTTATCTCCACCAACATCAAATGCACGAATAACCAATGGTTTGTCACCTACAGCAGCAACCAACGCACGATAAATATCAAATTGAACATCCTCATCGGGAATATCAGAACCTCCTAAAAATGAAAATTCTGTACGCATAAGTCCAACACCTTCAGCACCTGAATTTATTGCTAAAGAAACCTGATTTGCATCACTAATATTAGCCAAAATATGAATCCTATGCCCATCTGTCGTTTGCACAGGCAATTCACACGCAACTTTTTCATCATCGCGTTTTTTTGCCAAAAACTTTATATGCTTCTTAGCATGTTTGATATCCGAAGATGATAAATCAAGATAAACAAAACCATTCTCACCATCAATCACGGCTTGTACATCGTTCTTAAATTCTAAAATATCATTACCCACAGAAACAACCATCGGTATTCCCAATGTACGGATCAAAATAGCTGCATGAGATATAGGGCTTCCTAGTGCAGTTACTACTCCAGATACCTTTTTACAGTCGAGCTGAACTACGTCAGAAGGGGACAAATCATCTGTAAAAAGGATTATATCACGTGGAATATTATGTAAAAAAAATGACCTATAAAACGGATTAATCTCACCCAAAACACGACGCCCAACATCAATTAAATCAACAGAACGTGTAACCAGTAAAGGATCATTAGCCTTAGAAAGCGTACTAGCAAACTGCTGTACAGACTTATCCCAAGACCAAGAGACACCATGACCTTCTGCCATAAAATGGCAGGCCTGAGCAATCAATGCTTCATCTTCAAGAAAAACAGCCTGCGCAGCAAAAATTGCAGCAGAATCCAACCCCATACGATTTGTAGTATCATCAATGATTGAAGCCATTTTTTTCTTTGTTCTTTTCAGGGCGTTTTCAAGACATGCAACACCTGTTGTAAAATCAACCGGCTTATCCACTACCAAAACATCATCTCGTCTCATAACACAAGCTTTGCTAATCGCTAGCCCCGGACTTGCTTGAATACCAGAAATAGTTCTGTACTTTGAAGATGGACACCAATCACGAAAAATCTTAGTTTGAGCTTGCATTTTCTCACCATATGATTTTTCACTCATGCTCACTTTCTCAGCAACAGAAATTACATCTTTGAGGAGTGCCTCGCCTCCCGATGCATCTGTTGAAAAGACCAAAACACTGCCTTTTGTCACTCTTAATTGCAACAAACCAACAAAATCCTTCATTTCAACAACACACCCACCGTACCGAACTCTGATAGGACTCTGATTTTTTTTTGCAAAATTAACCCAAATAGAAGCCGGGCGAGCATGAAGACCATTCGGATAATCTAAAACCCACTTCTTCGCCACTGAAAGATCGCTAACTAAATCAACCTTTTCTCCTATAGATCTACCCAACAAAGCTGTAATAATTTTCTGTTTATCTTCAATCACTGAAAGCTCTTTCAGCTTCTGTTCATCAAACAGAATAGGCGCGATTTTCTTTAAAATTTTTATATGCAGATCTGCGCAAGTTATAACCGCAATAACCAAATAAACCCTACGCTCATCTTGCCATTCAACACCTGCAGGAATCTGCACAACAGAAACTGCATCTCTCATAACTAATTGATAACTTTCAGTTATTCCATAAATGACAGCCACACCGCTCCTAAACCAAATACTTGCCACATTGGTTATCAATTTGCTTCCTATTATACCCCCTAAATGATGCTGCTTAATTACATCGCTTCCCATCAATAACTTAACAGCTGCATAAATCGCATCATTTTTATGACTAAAAACAGCCGAAAGTTGTATAGACTTAAGAGACAAAATATCTGTTTCACTGCAATTTACTAAGCTCACTTCTTCTCCCTTCTTACGTCCCACAACGAATTATAAGGAATTTTCAAACACACTTTTTGAAACAATCTCTCGAAAACAAGAATTTTATAAAACTCTCGCTTAACTTAGACACATCCCAATACACTTAAGCGGATGATCGAACATAACTACGAGACTCACTACTCAAAATCCCCCCCCCTACAACAAAGAAAACTCCTCTTTGTTGTGGCCCTCTCACGGCTTTCCTCATAATTTTCAGAGCAAATACTCAAAAAACACAGATCCACTCGAATGCACAATTGCAATCAGACCCACATCAAAGACACAATGCCACGATCAACTGCACTAAATACCCGGCACTCTCCTGTAATCCCCTCAAAACTAATTTAATTCTCAGTTAAAACCAGCCCGATCATTCATTTTCATAAAAATCCAACGAAAAGGCCTACAGATCAAGATAGCAACAGCCATCTGAAAAAAACTTCCACTCACTTTTCTGCACCAACATCGACAACTACACCCCCCCAGGCTATATGCTCACCAAACCAGTGATATCACCTTTAAAAGCACCCCCTACATCCCCTACTTACTCCTCTACAATAATTCACTTGCTCCAACGCACGCACCCCAGTAACTAACAACACGACCACGAGCCACTTCAAATCTTTGAAAAGCTATGATGACAAAATTGCCAAACACAATACAAATCAACTTATTAGCTCACTTTTCACAAACACCCTACTAACACTACTTCTACTTAGTCTCTTCATGAAGAACTCCTACCCAAAATGCCATTTCCAATCACTGAAGCTCACCCCGCATTCTTCAGAAACCTTTGTACTGCATAACCCTAACAAACAAGATAAATGAGGCCATAGAATGAAGAAAATAAGACAACATTAAACTGCTTTGTCCTATCATGAGCACAATCCATAATTTAAAATTACAAATAAATTGTAGAATGGAATTCTTGCAAGAATCACACATTGTCGCTTCACATAGCCACTATGTGGACACTACCACAATTCGTAATTCTCTAATTTAATACGGAAAGAAATTGCACAGCATCGCTTCCTACATCAAAGGAAGCAAACTACCAAAAAGCCTTGCTCACTAAGCAACATCCCCCCAAAAGAAAGTAGAACAGCAAATCCCATTCAATAAGAAACAATCTAGAAATCATGCCCACATCGGCCCGCACACCTGCTAGATTACCCTAAAAAAAGAAGCACCACCCCTCCCCTCTGTACCCCGCAATAAAAAATCGACGCCCTACAACCCGATAAAATCACAAGATAATCTAAGGAAAAACCTGATTCAATTTTTCGAAATTTACTCAGGAACAACAGAAACATAGGAGCGGCTATTAGCCTTTGTACGAAAAGACACCCTACCATTTGAAAGCGCAAACAAAGTATGATCCTTCCCCATACCAACATTCTCACCTGGGTGCCAGCGCGTACCCCTCTGACGAATAATTATATTACCGGGACAAACAATCTGACCACCAAACTTCTTAACACCGAGTCTCTTCGACTCTGAATCGCGACCATTGCGTGAGGAACCACCAGCCTTTTTATGTGCCATGGATATTCTCCTTTAATCTTCTTTACTCTCCGAGATCACAGCTGTCACCTTCTGCGATACACTCTTCCCTTCAACGGTTTTTGCAGACTTCTTCTTAGAAGAAGACCCCATCTCTTCTGATTCAGCCTTCCCCTTATTAGCTGACTTCGTACTCCTCGTTTTGGGTTTAGCCCCCCCAGTCAAAATCTCTATCACACGAAGCGTCGTCACCTCCTGGCGATGGCCACGAGTACGCTTTGAATTCTGGCGGCGGCGTTTCTTAAACGAAATAACCTTGCGCGCACGCCCCTGCTCTATGATTTCAACCATAACCACGGCATCAGCAACGACAGGTGAACCAACAACAGCCCCATCCCCTTCGCCCACCATCAACACACTGCCTAACTGAACAATATCACCAGCATCGCCAACAACCTTTTCAACTTTTAGTATCTGATTGGCAACAACACGATACTGCTTACCACCCGTCTTAATGACTGCGAACATTATTTATCCTTTCGTTCGATCCAGATCTTACCTCTCACCTTTCCTTGATGAAAAGGCAGTCTGCTTTTTATCAGTCGCCATAAATCCAAAGGAATAAAAGACTTTTCCTAAAACACAAATGCGCGCGGACCACTCCATGCCTACTTACTATATATGATAGAATTTACATTCTCTGTCAAGAAAGCTTTAAAATAAAGGAAAGGGGGTTGTACTTCACATGATTGCAGATTATCTAGCAACCATATACACTTATAGCCGCGCAATAATTTTTTTCTTTTACAACGGAGAGATGGCTGAGTGGTTGAAAGCACCGCACTCGAAATGCGGCATAGGGGAAACTCTATCGGGGGTTCAAATCCCTCTCTCTCCGCCAAGACCCTCCTTTATAATGGTTGCTTCATACACACTTTTTGGTACGTCTTTTCTGAATATGCTCTAATAACCCTAATGTGGAACCGTCATGGCTACCATTTTTTTTCTCTCCTCGCACTTCTGGAAGTAATTTATCTGCAAATTCTTTGCCAAGCTCAACACCCCATTGATCAAACGAATTAATACCCATTAAAATACCTTCAACAAAAACACGATGTTCATAAAGAGCAATCAAACGTCCAAGAGAAAAAGGGGTTAACAAATCCTGGAGGATAATAATGTTAGGACGATTTCCTCGTAGGCTTTTATAAAACACTAAATTCTCTGCTTCACCATTATTCTCTTGTTTATTTACCAAACCATCGTCAGAATTTTTATAAGAACGACCTTTCATTAAAATCTCTGACTGCGCTAAACAATTAGCTACAAGCATATCATGCATATGGTGCAAATGAGTCTCATGTCCCGTTACAAACAAGATAAACTCCACAGGAACGATATCTGTTCCTTGGTGCAAAAATTGAAAAAAAGCATGTTGTGCATCTGTCCCGACCCCTCCCCAAATAACTGGACCGCTTGGAATAGTTATCGGTTTTTCATCTAAAGTAATATTTTTCCCATTTGATTCCATATCAAGCTGCTGCAAGTAAGCTGGGAAACGTGCCAAGCGTTGCGCATAAGGAATCACAGCACGAGATGGATAACCACAAATCACGCGATGCCAAAAACCTAACAACGCAAACCGTATAGGAATATTCTTATCTAGTGGGCTACGTTTAAAATTTTGGTCCATCTGCCGAGCCCCTTCCAAAAATTGGTGAAACCTTTGCTCCCCTATAGCCAGCATAATGATCAGACCAATCGCTGACCACACAGAATAACGTCCCCCTACCCAATCCCAAAACTTAAAAATATTTGCAGAATCTATACCAAATTTTATTACTTTCTTAGTTGCACACGAAACAGCAACAAAATGCGTTTTAATAGCTTCTGCCCCCAAGTGGGTACAGATCCACTGCTGTGTAATTTGAGCATTTTTAAGTGTTTCAACTGTAGTAAAAGTTTTAGATGCAATAATAAATAATGTTGTCCTAGGATTTAAATCAGCAAGAATATCTGTAATATGCGCACCATCTACGTTGGAAATAAAATGACAGCGAGGGCCATCATGATAAGGTTTTAAAGCACCAATAACCATTTCTGGTCCAAGGTTGGATCCTCCGATGCCAATATTTACAACATCAGTGATTTTCTCACCACTATATCCTTTATAGCAACCACTGCGAACTTCTCTGGAAAACTGTTCCATTTGAGAAAGGACAGCCTGAATATCCTGAGCAATATCACAACCATCCAAAATAAAACTTTCATGTGGTGATAAACGTAACGCAGTGTGAAGAACTGAACGTCCTTCTGTGGTATTGATTGCCTCTCCTGCAAACATTGCATCACGCCGATCCAGCACACCTGCTGCAACAGCGAAATTATCTAAAAGACGTAATGTATCCGTCGTTACACCACATTTTGAAAAATCAAAAAGAAGATCATCAAAAGAAAGAGAAAAATGAGCAAAACGCTGCTTATCCTCTAGAAAATGTTGACGAATATCACATACCTTGTTCTGCATGGCATGCTGCTTTAAAGCTACCAAATTTTGCTCAAGATCTCTCTCGTTAAGAAGCATACAGCATACCTCCTATAGCTATTCAACACTCAAGTACAAAATTCTCACAATCTACACGTAAAAGTAGCAAAACATGATAACGCATCTTTTAATTATATTAAAAAATTCTGCAAATAAGTCTTTTTCCTTTGACAAAAACTATTCAACTTGGCGCAACTCTCTTTCTAAGTGAGCAGTTTCTTCTGCTTTTGACACAATAAAATGCCCAAGAAGAAGATAAACAACGGGTGTTACATAAAGAGTAAAAATCGTTGCAAGCCCCAAACCGCCTACAATAACCCAACCTAAAGCTATACGAGCCTCTGCACCAGCACCTTTTGCTAAAATTAAAGGAATACCACCTAAAACAGCGCAAATCATCGTCATACATACTGGACGAAGACGAACATTGGAAGCTTCCTCTATAGCTTTGCGTAGTGTTTTTCCTTGATCCCTTAATTGATCTGCAAACTCTACAATCAAAATACCATTTTTAGCCATGATACCAATTAATAAAACTAAGCCAATTTGACTATAGATATTAAGACTGACACCACTTACAAGCATAGCAATTACGGCACAACCCAACCCTAATGGCACGGTGGCCATTATGATGATACCCGAGATGAAACTTTCAAATTGTGCTGCTAAAATTAATAAAATAATTAAAAAAGCAATTCCAAACACAATCGTTAAATTAGAAGATGTTTCATCAAGCATCGCGGCTTCTCCCAGAGGGATGATATAATTTCCTCCTGATAAAAAAGGTAAAGCTATTTTTTCTACAGCCTGATAAGCAGCACCCAAAGTAATACCTGAAGCAATATTAGTACTCAAAGTCACAGCACTCATACGTTGTTCACGTTTTAATTGAGGTACGATAGCATTTTCATGTAAATGTGCAACTGCTGACAGTGGTATATATCGACCATCTCTCGTTTTTAAAAGAATATTATCTAAATCAGACGGAGTGGTCACAGGCTTTTCGCGTGATGTTAATATGACATCATACGAATGATCATCCACGTAAACAGAACCTATTTTTTTTCCATCCAACATTGCTTGCAGCGTATCACCCAAATTGGTGATATCAATCCCTAAATCAGAAGCCCTTTTTCTATTGATCTCGACAAAAAATTGTGGCTGCGTTGCATCAAGGGTAAGTTGTGGACGTATAAAACGCGAATCATCCTGTAAAGCGCTTACGATCTCACCAGCAATTGATTGTAATTTCTCGCGATTATCACCAAGAATTGCAAATCGTAGTCCCTGACCGCTTCCTGAAACACCTAAGGAATTTCCCTGTGCAGCAAATGCGAATACTGAAGAGAATTTCCCAATTTTTGCATTAATGTCATTGACTATCTCTTGCTGACTACGTGAACGCTCATTCCAAGATGCAAGCAATAAAACAAGAAAAGCATTATTGGATGCACCCCGCGCTCCTGCAATAGAGTAACTATTTACAATCTCCCCGGCATCATACAACGATTGCAAGCTTGCTTCAATTTGTTTTACCTGCTCATCCAAATATTGTGTTGAAATACCCTGCGGCCCACGAATGACTAGAAAAACAGCGGCCCTATCTTCCATTGGTGTTAGTTCTTGTTGCAATTTTGTGTAGCCTCCAACACAAAGGACGAAAAAAATAACGGAAGCCAATATAACGGTCCAAGGACGTTCCAAACATTTATGCAAATAGTGGGCATAGTTTTTGCTAAAAAAAGTACCCAACCTATCCAAAATAATAAAATGGCGAGCCTCATTTTTATTATGTCCAATATTTTCTTTAAGAAACCGTGAAGCCAACATCGGGCATAGTGTTAAAGCAACTACTGAAGAAATGAGAACAGAAATTGCCAAAACAAAACCAAATTCTCTAAAAAGCCTCCCAACTTGCCCAGGAAGAAAAGAAATAGGAATAAAAACAGCTATCAATGTTAAAGTTGTTGCCAAAACAGCAAAAAAAACCTCACGTGTTCCCAATACTGCCGCAGATCGAGAACCTAATCCCATATTACGCCTTCGCACAATATTTTCAAGAACGACAATCGCATCATCGACAACAAGCCCTGTTGCCAATACGAGCCCTAATAATGTGAGAATATTTAGGGAAAAACCGACAAGGTAAATTGCAGCAATTGTTCCAATCAAAGCAACTGGTATCGACAAAGCAGGAATTAGTGTTACACGAAAATCTCTTAAAAAGAGAAAGATAATCATAATCACACTAAGTACAGCGATAATTAGTGCTATCACTACTTCGTGGAGAGCACCCCTAATAAAAATGGCGTCATCACTAATAACACTCATATGTACAGAAGGAGGAACAACAGTTTGAAGGCGATCAAGAGCAGCTCGAATATTTTCTGAAATAGTCAGAGTATTCGACTGTGCCTTGCGCACGATACCCAATCCAATTCCTGTCTTTCCATTAATACGAAGAATAGCTCTCTCTATATCAGGTGATAAAGAAACACGTGCAAAATCGCCAATCCGTACATGTGGCCTTAATTCAATTGCTTCAAATTCTTCCGGTGTTGTTAAACGAGTGGTAGCACGAACAATCAACTCCTGCTTAGAACTCCGAAGAGACCCTACAGGCACATCAACCACCGCATCAGAAAGAATACGAGAAACATCTGCTACAGTTAGCCCGTAACTTCCAAGCTTCATAGGATCAATATCAATCTGAAAAATCTTTGTCCGAGCACTATCAACTTGTACATCAGCAACACCATCAACAGAAGAAAGTGCGTTAACAATTTGATTATTTACAACCATAGTCAAATCATCAACATCCATCATTAGTGAGGTTACGACAATATACATCATCGTCGACGCATTTGAATCTGCTTTAATAATTGCTGGTGAACCAGCATCTTTTGGTAAAGAGCGTAAAATACGGGAAATTGCGTCGCGCATATCAGATGATGCAACATTCAAATCAATACCAACATCGAATTGAACTTCTACACGAGAGCGACCAAAAGAAGATGTTGAAGAAACTGTTTTAACCCCAGAAACGCGAGAAACTGCATCTTCCACAATTTTTGTAATCTCGCGATCAATTGTTTCTGCTGATGCACCAGAAAAATCTGTCATAATTGTTATCACTGGAATGTCTACATCCGGTAATTCACGAACATCAACACTTGTCCATGCAGCGAAGCCTGCAATTATGATCATTGCATTCAAAACAAAAGTAAAAACAGGCCTCCGAATAAAAAATGCCATAATGTCGTTTTGCTGCAATTTTCCCAAAGGCTGTTTTATGACAGAATCTTGACTCATTGCGCATCCTGTTCATTCGTTACCGATAACGGCTCTTCATAATCACTTAAATTTTGCACAAGAACACTTCTGTCTGGTTGGAGCATTTGTACCCCTTGAATAACGATTTTATCTCCTTTCTCCAAAGGCGCTTGCACAAATACCCTATCTGCCTGCCGTTGAATTATAGAGACTGGAACATACTCAGCCTTACCATCTGTAACACGCCAAACGAATGATCCTCTACCATCCCATTGAACAGCAAGAGGATTAATAACAGGCAGTGGCCCTCCATGAAACTGCAATGTGACAACAAAAGACATGCCAGACATAAAAGCTTCTTTCTCGTTCTGGATTTCAATTTGAGCATGAAATGTGCGATTATCTGCATTAACGACGTTATCAAGTGCATAAATACGGCCAGCAGATACCTGATCTAACTGAGACGTCGGAGCAATCATAACTTCATCACCTTCATGAAGGCGAGAGGAATAATGTTCAGGTACCCATATATCAACCAAAATACGTTTCTTATTTTCGACACGGCTTATCACAGTGTTTGTAGAAACAGCACTCCCTAAGCTAATAGGCATAATACCAACGGTTCCATTAATTGGCGTGCGTATCTCCCGCCTATCAAGAGCTAGTTGAGCATCCCGCAAAGTTAAATCTGCATTCTCTAACTCCAAGCGTGCTGTAATTTCTTGCATTTCTGTTGCTGTATTTGTGGAACGTAACGTCAAAATACGTGAAAACGTTAATTCACTATTATCACGCTGAACCTTTGCCCTTGCAACAGCTATTTCTTCTTTCTCAGAATCAAGCTTTGCAAGCACATCACCTATTTGAACCCTATCCCCAGCTGACGCAAAAATCTTATCAACGATTCCTGCCGACCAAGGAATTAACTCTACAGACTCAACCGCTCGCCCATTACCTATAAGATTTAAATTTTCAGAAAAATTTTGAATCTTTACAAGATCTACGACAACATTAGCCGCAGGCATCTGAACAGATGGTTTATTTGTTTTACGCGAAGTATCTTTCCTCTCAGTTACTGTAGAAACAACCTGTTCTGTACCACGATTTGACCACCAATAAGAAATAGCCACAACAACAACCAAAAGTACCAATGGAATGATTTTTTTCAACAATCCCATATATTTCATCCTTAATAAACTAATAGGAATTTTTCTTTGAAATAATTCGCAACAGCGACAATTAAGCCCCACAAAAGAACCTATAAATTGTACACACTATCCCCTCTAAAAAAGTATATTTCTCCTATGCGATCTTACTAATATGACTAGTCCTCATATATCAGATCGTCAAGTTAACTATCGTTCATATTAAATTATCATTAATTAACAAATAAACATGATCGCAGCCTATAAGGTAAAAATACTAATTAAAGTTTCTAAAAAGAATCCAAATTATGTTGGGGGTAAAAATTTTTCCTAACTTTTACTTGCAATTCGTCAACGAAACGATTAGGAACCCCATATCTTTGTACGTATACAGTGCACCCGTAGCTCAGCTGGATAGAGCACCAGACTACGAATCTGGGGGTCAGGAGTTCGAATCTCTTCGGGTGCGCCACTCTCGTGGATTTTTACTCTGTCTTACACGTTCGTATCACGGGTGTTTTTTTAAATTTCTTTGCAGTTTTTATATTCTGTGACTTTGGACTGCCTACTCTACAGCTGATTTTTTGCAAAGCACTATCCTCTCCCAATTGCGTTATAACTGTATCAATCTACACACCATCACGTCACCAATGACATCTTTTACGTAAATTGAAAATGATAATATAAATCAATATCCTTTAGCCTAATTCCTCAAACGTAAAATAAGCCTTTTACAACAAAAAATTAAGTTTTTTAAAAGCGATATAGACAAACATCTCATTTGTATGGTATGCGCTCCTTGTGATTGTCCTTTTTTAAAAGGTCTTGGGATTTTGCCCATTTGTTGATGTTCAAGATGAAAAGCAGGGTGGACTGTGCAAGTACTCGTTCGTGATAATAATGTCGATCAGGCGCTGCGTGCGTTAAAGAAGAAGATGCAGCGTGAAGGTATCTTTCGCGAAATGAAAATGCGTGGATACTATGAGAAGCCGTCTGAAAGGCGTGCCCGTGAAAAAGCTGAGGCTATTCGTCGTACGCGCAAACTTGCTCGTAAACGTGCACAGCGTGAAGGTGTTGTGAGCAGTGGTCGATCTTCTGCTATAAGGTAGTACATGCACCCGTTATTCGTGTTTCGTGCCTGTTAATTCACAATAAATGAGTTTATAGTGTGGTTGTTTCTTCCTATCCTGCTGAAGTATTCAGTGTGGGGTGGTTTGTTTTTGTAAGGGGAGGTAGTTTCCCTTCACCTTGTTTGCTCGGAACTTAGAAAATCTTGTAAACTTAATATATACGAGTCATATTCAGCTCGTCGCATATAACTTTTTGGATAAAAAACTTCTACTTGGTAGAATACAACATCATACACAACGCTGATTCAATATGTAGTTGAATAAAACAATGAATGTAAAAAATAATTTACTGGATGGATTCCCTTCACATTTGGTTTATACAACTATAAACAGCGGATCTACATGGTTTTTAGTGAAAATATCTTCGTTGAAATATTATCTATCAAAGACAAAAAAGCACGACCATCACCATTAATGAAAGCTTAAATCCCTCGGGTTATTGCTCCAAAATCCTAATAAGCATGCTCTAAAAATGCAGCATCTACGCTCTCATTCCAAATAGAGTAGTAATGGGATAAAAGCTTGTCAGCGCCCGTTTGACCAAGTGAAATTATTTCTTCAAGAGGATTGAGAAAACGTGTTTCATCAAGACCATAATCATCATACTGTTGACGATTTTTTAAACCCCTCCGTGCGATAGCAACGACCTGACGCGCTAATTCCAAAATTGTGGTATTGCGAAAAGATGTTTTAAGCCCCTCTTTTGAAACACGTTTGCGCATATCTAAAACTTCTTCAAAACACCAATCCTTTGTCAAAGCTTCCGCTTCATTAAGTGCTTCACTATCGTAAAGAAGCCCGACCCAAAAGGCTGATAACGCACAAATATTCTGCAAAGAGCCAGCATCAGCCCCTCTCATTTCCAAAAAGTGCTTTAACCGCACCTCCGGAAATAAGGTCGACAGGTGATTAATCCAATCTTCCACAGTGGGTACCGCATCTATAATTTGTCCCTGTAAGGCTCCATTCATAAATTGACGAAATGTTATATGTGTACAGTCATAATAACGCTTATCGCGTATAACGAAATACATTGGAACATCAAGTGCCCATTCAACATAATCTGCAAAACCAAAGCGTTCAGAAAATATGAAAGGAAGGATGCCTGTCCTTTTGTCGTCAGTGTCGCACCAAACAGCAGAACGCCAAGATAAGAAACCATTTGGACGTCCCTCAGTAAAGGGAGAATTTGCAAATAACACCGTTGCAATCGACTGCAATTTCATAGATACTTGCATTTTTCTCCGCATATCTGTTTCAGATGAAAAATCAAGATTAACCTGAACAGTTGATGTTCTATACATCATATCAAGACCATTACGGCCAACCTTTGGCATATAATTGGTCATAATTTGATAACGCGACTTGGGCATTTTGGGTATTTCATCCAAAGTCCACTTCGGACTAAAACCTATACCCAAAAAACCAATGCCTAGTGGGGCTGAAATCTTCTTGAGAAGAGCTACATGCTCCATAAGTTCACGATGGGTGTGATTCACTGTCTTTAACGGTGCACCAGACAATTCAAATTGCCCCCCAGGTTCTAAAGATATAGCTCCCTGTCCTTCTGGTCCGATAAGTCCGATGATTTTTCCTTTATCTAAGATAGCTTCCCACCCTAATATTCCTTGCATACCTTCCAAAAGTGCGCGAATACCCCTTACGCCCTCATACGGAACAGGACAAAAATTATCTATATAAAATGGGAATTTCTCGTGCTCTGTACCGATACGCCAATCACCCTCCACTTTACAACCATCTTGAAAATATCCAATTAAAGATTCCAAATTGTCGATTTTGTTTCCATTCGCTGTCTCAAACGCCATTAATTATCTCACCTTATCGTGAACTCTCCAACTGTAAATGAATCCTTTTTCATTATATTGCAAGCCCCTTAATCAATTCCCCAATCCCCGATTGTAGCATTAACAATAGCTAACGCAACAATAGCTGCAGTATCAGCACGTAAAATACGTGGACCTAATGATATCGGAATTGTAAAAGAGTGCTGTTTTAAGAAAAATCGTTCTTCTTCACTAAAACCACCTTCTGGCCCGACAAGAATACCTGCTGGTTTTGTTCCATGTTTTTTAAAAAAAGGTAAAGGATTACAAAGTTCATGAGATTCATCACAAAAAAACAGAGAGCGTTTATTATCCCAACAAGATAAAAGAGCTTTTAATGACACCGGTGCAGCACACTCTGGTAAATATAAAACACCACACTGCTCAGCTGCTTCAACAATATTAGCCTCTATACGAGCCACATTAATGCGAGTTACCTGTGTATGATGTGTTATAACAGGCTGTAAAACAGAAACCCCCATCTCTACAGCTTTCTGTACCATATAATCCAAACGAGCATGCTTAAGTGGAGCAAAGCAGTATACGAGATCCGAACGCGTTGTTTGCAATCTTTCCTGATTTATAATCTGAACCACCGCATTTTTTTTATTAATGGACGTAAGCTCAGCAAGCCATTCACCATCATGCCCATTAAATAATAAAATTTTAGCTCCTTTTTTCATACGCAAAACATATGCGAGATAGAAAAATTGCGCTCCTTCTATAACGAGTTCACCATTCAAAGAAAGTTCCTGACGAACGAATAATCTATGAAATTTATAACTTGTACACATAAAAAAATTTGTGACAGAGCTGACTGTCATCGTCAAGATGATTCAAGCTAAAAATACGACTCAGATAAGATATCTCTTCCCCTAAAATAGGATAAAGGCACAATTGGATTTTTTATCCTGTGCTAAATCACGATTAGACAAGGCAATATCAGGTAACTATTTTTTAAGGATGCTATAATAGTGTCTGCAACCGTATTCAGTGATTCGTTCTGCAAAGGAAAAAATATGTCTGCAAAAAAAGCCGCAGTTGTTGCTGTTGCTACGATCTTGTCTTTTATTCTAGTTGCCGTCGGAATTAGTTCAGTTGGAGCGGATGGAGAACATGCTATCCCAGAAGATGGTTATGGAATCTCCATTAAACCTCAATAAAACGCATCAATACCTTTTCAACAAAGTTATTCAAAAAGGCTATCTCTAATCATTCTTGGGGAATCTTCCTAAGAGAAGACCGATTTTAAGAAAAATTCAATGCATTTTTGTCTTTTTCTTTTCAATAAAAAAGTCTCCTAAAATAGACTCCGAAGGCTCTAGAAAAAAGACTGTTGATTGAACGGGATTGTTCACACTGCATTGGGTCCCTTCGCATGGAACGCTTAGAGAATCGTTGTACTGGAATCGTGCCTGTAACCTCCATTCTACCTGCTTATTTTTCATCGTAGATATAACAGGATTTCGTATATGCAAACTCCAATCCGTTGTATGCACTGATAACTCCGCTGCTGTTATACCTCCATTTGAAAATGCTACTTTAATATCGGAGTGATTAAAAATCGTCGATACTGCATCATTTTTCACTAAAGAAAATTGTTCATTATTCAGCAAATCTTTCTGTACATCATCTAAATTATATCCCAGCAATCGACCTGTTGACACATTTAATATCAAATCCCCTTGCATCTTTGCTAAAAGCTCTGGCAAATTATTACCAACCATTCGTGCTGTCATAATAAAATCAGTTTTAGCCTGCACAAATGAAGGAAGATTCAAAGCTACAGCAATATTTTGCATATCAATAGAAGTCCCAGAAATGCGTCCCTCAACATGCATTCTTCGACCTTTTGGCGTAATCTGAATATTGCTCTGGACAGCACCTCCAAAAACACTGGCGTTTCCAAGATCAAAAATACCGCGTCCATTTTTAATTTGCATCGCTGCCGCCAAATCGGCTAGCATAATACCCCCTACATTTGCTTGCGGTGCTGAAAATCTTACATCCAATCCAATACGATCAAAAATTGTTACATCAAAAAACTTATCCATCTCTCCAATTGATAAAGTCGATCCCAATATACTTAAATCTAAATTATCAAAAGCCAAAGACCCGATAATGTAAGGCTTATGCTTTTGAAAATCAAATTCCAGAGAACCACGAGAATTGATGGTCCCTATTGCAAATGTAATATTATTCATTTGAACAGATGTTGGCTGTGCTAAAAAACGAGACTCCCAAACCACAGGAACTCTGAATCGATACCCTTCAAGGATATGATTACTTCCAATCCAAGATAATGTTCGATTCAAGTCAGGAGAATATATTGATACATTCCCATCAAAAATATAATACTCAGATAGTTGCGCTTGTCCCCTAAATGTTACACTGCCATGTGGTGAATTGACACGAACCCTGAGCGAACTTCTTCCTCCTGCTAAAAGCAATAAAGCTTTGTCAGAGTCCATTGACAATTCTGTTAATTCTCCACGCCAAGAAGCACTTGCTCGAAAACGTGCTGCTCGCATCAAGTTTGGCCAATCTAATGTTGCATTTAATCCTGTTAATTTTTCTGTTACTTTAGAGACATTATCACGGTATGTCAGTGTACCACCTTCAATGACAATACGTCCAAAAGGTTGATCCAAAAGATGTGATATATCTTGTCTATCTGGATCTTTTCCAATCATTTCACGAACATTGCGTACTGTTAGCCCCAAAGTGCCCTGTGACTGTGCAAGTGTCTCAAAAAAATATGTTACTTTTTTAATGGGCTTTTCCATAACAAATTGTGGACGTACAATCCGTATTTCTGAAAGAGAAATGCGCCCCCTAAAAAGATTGACAAAGGAGAGATCGACTTCTATCGACTCAATATCCATTAAAGAAACAACACCATCCCCTTGTGAAGTTATCGTAATACCTGAAAGAAGTACTTTTGGATAAGGAAATAGACTCAACCGCAGAGGGTCTGATAGTTGCACATCATATCCTACCCATGCACTTAAATCTTTTGCTAAGCGGATCCGAATCGCATCTGTCGAAGCAATATAAGGAAAAATAACAGCAAAGGTTCCAACAAAAAAATAACTACGAAAAAAATCCCACTTACAAATTTTACTACTCCGGCACGCACAACTACCTCTATATTTCTTCTTCTATTCAAAGTAGATCAAACAGATATTAAAAAATTTTTATAACCGCACAACCGACTATATCTACTGAATGGCTTTATTGTTTTCATTTTTATCTAAACTTTTCTGGTATAATGATATTTTTGTCATTTTACAAAAAAGCCATTTTCAATGATTTCCTAAATCATCTCATAAAAACTACCTATCACATTCACCGTATTTATTTTAATATGATAATAAAGTTCTAATGCATTTCTCAAAGATGCCTTACAGAAAATTAAATAGCCTTAACTGAAAGGATCCTCCCTAATGGATAATATTATCGACGGGAAAAAAATTGCTGAAAATATTGTCGCCAAAATAAAAAACGAAACAAGAAGGCTTTACGAAAATCACCAAATCCAACCTGGTATTGCTGTTATAATTGTTGGAGACAACCCTGCAAGCCATGTTTATGTCGCATCAAAAAGTAAAAGAGCGGAAGAGTGTGGCTTTCTTTCAAAAAAATATATGCTTCCTGAAAAAACCCCTGAAAAAGATATCATTCAACTCATCACAACATTAAATTCTGATCCTAAAATTCATGGTATTTTGGTACAGCTTCCCTTGCCTGAGCACATCAATACAAATACAATAATGCAAGCTATCTCTGTACAAAAAGATGTTGACGGATTTCATTATAGCAATATAGGAAAACTGACAGCAAATGTACTTGAAGATGCTATTATCCCCTGCACACCGGCTGGTGCTATGATGATAATCGAACAACAATGCGGACAAGATTTGTCTGGTCTCAATGCGGTTGTCGTTGGACGCTCTAATATTGTTGGGAAACCCATGGCAACCCTACTTACAGCAGCTAACGCCACTGTAACACTCGCCCACAGCAAAACTCGTGACCTTGATAAAATATGCTATAATGCTGACATCTTAGTTGCAGCCGTCGGACGTCCGCTCATGATAAAAAAAGAATGGGTTAGGGATAACGCAGTTGTTATTGACGTTGGTATTAACAGAATTGCAGCACCAGAAAAAGGTATTAATGGAACTCGTCTTGTCGGTGATGTTGATTTTGAAAAAATTAAAGAAAAAGCTGCCGCAATTACTCCTGTTCCTGGAGGTATCGGTCCTATGACTATTGCGATGCTCATGGTCAATACATTGAAAGCTGCCGCTCGAATTCACCAAATATCAATATCGAAATTTTAAGCATCTTCTTCTTTTTAACCTCGTTGATATAATTCGTTCCCTCGTGGAATTTTTATAATGCTATTATGATAATTTCTCTCTAAACCCGTACTATTCATTAAAATAAAAAAGGAATAATTTCCCCAACCGTTAACCGTTAAATGACACATTTTATTGGACTAGAAACACACCATGCAAAAAATACATACCGAAAGGCCACCCCTCCTGGCTCAAATAATAAATAGTTTATTAGAAACGATCCATTAGAGCAAAAAAATTCATTACAAGAAACAAAAACGGATAACGTAATGCCCTGCCTCCTGGAAAAGAAGAAATTTTTAGATCTTGAAATAACTTAAAACGCTCATGATTGCCGGATAACCATTCAGCATATAATTTCCCCAAAAAAGGAGCTAACATAACTCCATGTCCTGAATACCCACCACAATACATAACACCTGGAAAAAGCTGGCGCACATAAGGCATGCGTTCAACAGTAATCGCTACAGTTGCACCCCAACGATGAGATAATGGAATTGCACGAAGTTGAGGATAAACTTCAGTAATCTGCTGACATATACGCTCATCTAAATGAACTGGATGCTGATTGCCATAGCTTTCTACTCCACCAAATAGCAAGCGATTATCAACACTCTTGCGAAAATAACGTACCATGAAACGAGAATCATCAACGGCTTCTCTGTTCAAAAGAATCGAACTATCCTTAGAAAGTGGTTCTGTTGCTCCAATGTAAGAGCGAATAGCAATAATCTTGTTGTTAACAAAATGCTGAAGTTCAAGATTATATGCATTGGTTGCTAGAAAAACATTTTCAGTTTTTGCACTCCCACGTTCCGTTTTCACGATACAATGGTCGCTTTTTCGTTCTATTGCAGTAACTTTTGTCTTCTCACAAAGTTTTGCACCGGCATTTTCTGCTTGTTTTGCCAACCAAACAACTAACTTTAGAGGATTAATGTGACCTGTTTTCTTATCATAAATACCACCATGATAAAAGGAGGAACCAAGTCGTGCAGCTGTATCAGCTTCATCTACAAAAGTAAGGTCATGATACCCGTAGCGTTGCATTGCTTCAACATGCCGTTTGTAAGCTGGAATATAGCGCTTTTTATGAATGACAGAGAGCTGCCCCGTCATAAAATCTATATCACAATGAGGCATGGAACTCCAAAACAGGATATCCTCCTTAGCTTCTTCAGCTAAATCAAAAAGTGCTTTACTTCGCGTAAAGCCATATTCTTTTTCTAATACTTCTACCCATTGTCTCTGACCCGTTCCTAACTGTCCTCCGTTGCGCCCTGAAGCACCATCACCAAAACGAGAAGCTTCAAATAAAGCAACATTAATACCTGCCACAGCCAAATGATAAGCTGCAGAAAGACCTGTAAAGCCACCTCCAATAATTACAACATCAAACTGTGCCTTTTCATCAAAAAATGGATAAGAAGGACGCTCATCTATGCTATCTTCATACCAAGAAATTCCTGGAGAAATAGGATTATCATTCATCATCGTTGTTATACTTAAACATTGAGAAGAAGATATTCACGTTCCCAAGCGCTAATTACTTCCATAAAAGTTTCGAATTCTTGCCGTTTAATAGCAGCATAGGTACTTACAAACGCATCCCCTAAAATAGAGCGCAGAGTTTCATCTTTCTCAAACAGATTAACAGCTTCAATCAACCCACGTGGCAGTTCAATATTATCGGCATTGACAGTTTTTTCCGTTGGCTCATCTGGTTCAAGATGCTGCCACAAACCAATAAGGCCACATGCTAAAGAGGCTGCAATGGCTAAATAAGGATTAGCATCTGATGAAGGAAGCCTATTCTCAACACGGCGCCCTTGTGGAGCAGAACGTGGCACACGAAACGCTGTCGTACGATTATCATATCCCCATCGCAAATTAACCGGTGCAGAAACATTGGGCATAAGACGTCTATAAGAATTAACATAAGGAGCGAGCATCACAAGTGCTCCCGCCATATGTCTTTGTAATCCGCCAATAAAATAATAAAAATACTCACTCTCCTGACCATCTTCCTTCGCAAAAATATTAGCGCCTGTTTTTTGATCAATAATGGATTGATGGATATGCATCGCAGACCCTGGCTGACCTTGAATAGGTTTTGCCATAAACGTCGCATACATATTATGTTTGAGCGCAACTTCACGGAGCGTCCGTTTAAACATAAAAACCTGATCAGCTAACTCAATCGGATCACCATGACGCAAATTAATTTCAAATTGGCCTGCCCCTTCTTCGTGAATAAGAGTATCAATTTCTAACCCTTGTATTTCTGAAAAATGGTAAATATCATCAATCAACCCGTCAAATTCGTTGACACCTGCAATTGAATACCCTTGCCCCCCACCAATTGAACGCCCAGAACGACCCACAGGAGGTTCTAAAGGATAATCGGGATCAGGATTTTTTTGCACTAAATAAAACTCAATCTCTGGTGCTACAATCGGCTTCAACCCCATTTGGGTGTAAGAATTAACTACTGTCCGTAGAACATTGCGTGGTGTATACTCAACAGCTTGCCCATCTTGATAAACAAGATCACAAATCACTTGTGCAGTGGGAGCACCTTCCCACGGCACGATACTTAATGTGGAAAGATCCGGTTCAAGACGCAAATCACCATCTGTTTTAGGATATTCAAAACCATTACCATCTTCTGGATAATCGCCTGAAATTGTTGTCATAAAAACAGCTGAAGGTAACGCTAAAGATGCATCTGACGTAAATTTCTTAGAAAGCATCATTTTGCCACGCGCAACTCCCGCTTGATCGGGTGTGATACATTCAATATCCTCTACCCCTCGAAACGCAAGCCACTGGGAAACTTGCTCCCAATTGTTAACACCGCGCAAGCTTTTCAGAAAATTAGAAACAGGCTTTGATTTTTCACGTCTTACTTTTTCGCTACGTTTGATAGCCATCAGATACCAACAAAATAATTTTAGATCCCCTGATTATGGCATCACTTCATGCATTGATGCTACAAAAAAATGCTTACCCACTTAATTTTAAGAGCACGGAGACCTTATACCAGGTAAAAAGCACCTACTATCTCTAAAAAATTCTCCCCCAAGAAAACTGGTACGGTTGGTAGGATTTGAACCTACGACCTCTGGTGCCACAAACCAGCGCTCTAACCAGCTGAGCTACAACCGCATAACAAATACCGAATTCCTACCTCGTGTGACATACGGAAGATCACAAAAGTTTGCAAGCCCCCTTTGAAAAATCCTACATTTTTTTTACAAAATAACAGATGCCTCTAAAAAGGAAGTGTGTATTTTGCCCATTTTTCAACAGATTGATCCCGATAATCCCGTATAGTATTGGCACCATCTCGCTGCATAATTTGCAAAACATCTTTCATGATGTCCGTAGCAAGGCCAGGCCCTTCATATACCATTGCAGTATACAATTGGATCAAATCGGCGCCAGCCTTAATTTTTTCCAAAGCTGTCTGCGCATCCCTTACACCACCAACACCAATGATCGCAATATCCTTACCCATTTTTTGACGCATTTTCGCAAGAACAATTGTAGAAAGTTCAAATAATGGACGTCCGGATAATCCCCCTACTTCATCCACTGATACACTTTTCTTGAGTCCTTTGCGAAGACAGGTTGTATTAGAAATAATTAAACCATCAAAATCGGACGAGCTTAACTCCTCTGCTACATCATCCAGTTCATTTTCTGCCAAATCAGGGGCAATCTTTAAAAAGATTGGAACAGAAAATCCGTACTTTTCTCTATTTACATTACGCTCTTGCGAAAGAGCTCTAATCAAAAGACGCAAACTATCCCGTGACTGTAAATCACGTAAACCCGGTGTATTAGGGGAAGAAATATTAACTGCAAAATAATCCGCAACATCGTAAAAATACGTGATACCCGCAGTATAATCACCAATCTTATTGACTGTATCTTTATTAGCACCAATATTGATTCCAACAACACCAAGCCTCTTACTTGCATGAATTCTACGGTAAACAGCCTCATGACCGTTATTATTGAAGCCCATTCTGTTAATAATAGCCTCATTTTCTACCAACCGAAAAAGACGCGGTTTTGGATTACCAGCCTGTGGTTTGGGTGTAACAGTACCCACTTCTGTGAAACCAAACCCTAAACCTAAAGCAGCATCAATCACCTCTGCATTCTTATCAAACCCAGCAGAAAGACCAATAAAATTCTCAAAATTAAGGTTCGTAACCACTACAGATAAGCGTTTATCAACAATCTTTTGAAAACGGCCTAATCCACTTTTTAACCCCAAAATAGCTAAACGGTGTGCACCTTCCGGATCTAACATAAATAAAGCAGAACGACCAATACGGTGAAAAAAACTCACAAATTTTCCTCTAAAAATGAAAAAGATCTCTTTTATCTCAATTCAGTTACCTATCACCGAAAGGCTGTGTTAAACAATCAGAAAAATTAAACGAAGACCCTCAGTATAGGCAACCTCCAAAGAATTTTAGATAAATAAATTTTTACCATACGAGCTAGAAATGAGTCAGGATACTCTTTTTACTCTTTCAAATTCCACAGGATTTTACCTCATAAATGGGATACAGTAAACATTGACATCAGGCCTATTATTATTAGAATCACATATATTCTAGCTAAGGAACATCGGCGTGCGTGCTGTATTCTCTTTTAAAATTTAGAATCGCCCTTTTCTTTTCCTTCAAAAACGATAGTTAAGGACTATCATGCAGTGTTCGCATACATATAAATTGGAAAAATACCATGCTTAAAGAATTTAAAGAATTTGCCTTAAAAGGAAATATGATTGATCTAGCGATTGGTGTTATTATAGGAAGTGCTTTCGGTAGCTTAGTTAATTCAATCGTCAATGATATTTTTATGCCAGTTATTGGGCTTATTACAGGAGGTATTGACTTTTCAAACATGTTTTTCCAACTCGCGGGTGAAAAGAAAATGACCCTGAATGCTGCAAAAGAAGCAGGAGCAACCATCAGCTATGGAAACTTTATAACTCTGCTCATTAATTTTCTGATAATATCCTGGATTCTCTTCTGCTTTGCTAAAGTCATAAACAAAATACACCAGAAGCAAGAAGCCACAAAAAAACAAAAAGAAATATCTCGTGAAGAACAACTTTTATCTGAAATCAGGGATCTTCTAGCTCAAAAAAACAAATAGAAAGTTTCTGCCAACTTCTTGTACAAACCGATAGCTCTGCACTAATTCTGATAATCGGTGTGCTGTGAGTTTTTTGATGTTTTCATATATCGCATTTGCAACGAAGAAGCTCTTCTGTATTGCGCCAAATTGTGGGAGTTTTTATAGATAGCCCCACTAACTAAACATAATATCTTACTCCATTCAATGTAACAAATTTGTTCCAAAATCATCAATGATGAGTAATTTTACCCAACACAAAACAGATATTCGTAGCAAAAAAAGATTTCTACTGCTCCTATTTATTAATTGCTATCATCACACAAAATTGTCCGCTTTCCCACATGATTAGCGGCTCCTACGATGCCTTCTTCTTCCATCCTCTCAACAAGAGAAGCAGCTTTATTATAGCCAATCGAAAGACGACGTTGTATATAAGACGTTGAGCATTTTTTATCACGCATTACAATTTGAATGGCCTGTGTATAAAGCCTTTCATTATCATCGCTAAGATTTCCTGTTTCAGAAGTTTCTACACTAAGCTGAGTATCTTCTACATCACTTCCATCATTGTCATCACTTGTTACTGTTGCTAAATAATCTGGCTTTCCTTGCATTTTAAGATGAGCGACAACAGCCTCAACTTCATTATCCGAAACAAATGGCCCATGAACACGCACAATTCTCCCTCCACCAGCCATGTAAAGCATATCCCCCTGTCCTAGAAGTGTTTCAGCACCTTGTTCTCCCAAAATTGTCCGGCTATCAATCTTTGATGTCACCTGAAAAGAAATACGTGTAGGAAAATTTGCCTTAATTGTACCTGTAATCACATCAACAGAGGGACGCTGTGTTGCCATAATCAGATGAATACCTGCAGCACGCGCCATCTGTGCTAAACGCTGAATGGCACCTTCAATTTCCTTACCAGCAACCATCATAAGATCAGCCATTTCATCAACAATAATCACAATATAAGGCAACTGCTCCAAATCTATCGCTTCTTCATGATAAAGCATTTTCCCACTTTCTTTATCAAATCCAGATTGCACAGTGCATGTGATTGTTTCACCCTTTTCTACAGCATGCGCAATCCGAGCATTAAAACCATCAATATTGCGTACACCTAATTTAGCCATTTTGTGATAACGCTCTTCCATCTCACGTACAGCCCATTTTAAAGCTGTGACAGCCTTTTTGGGATCGGTTACAACGGGTGTTAAAAGATGCGGAATTCCATCATAAACAGAAAGTTCTAACATCTTAGGGTCGATCATAATTAAACGACACTGCTCTGGAGTCATACGATATAAAATCGATAAAATCATCGTGTTAATAGCAACTGATTTACCTGATCCTGTTGTTCCTGCAACCAACAAATGAGGCATTTTTACCAATTCTGCAATGACAGCTTCACCATTAATTCCCTTTCCCAAGGCAAGAGCCAACTTAAACTGGCTATCGCAAAAGGTGCCTGATTGAATTAATTCCCGTAAATAAACAATCTCACGAATCTCATTCGGTAGCTCAATTCCAATGACATTACGTCCCGGAATCACAGCAACACGTGCAGAAATAGCAGACATAGAACGAGCAATATCATCAGAGAGACCTATAACTCGCGATGATTTCACTCCAGCCGCAGGTTCAAATTCATACATAGTTACTACTGGACCTGGATGAACATGAATAATCTCACCTTTAATGCCAAAATCTTCCAAAACAGTTTCTAAAAGTCCGGCACTCTGCTCTAATGCTTCTTCAGAAATTATTGTTTCATCTTGAAACATAGGTTCTCTTAGTAAATTTACTGAAGGAATCTCGTAAGAATTGTAACTTGCAGATTGTATGCCTAATGCAAAAGCAGAACCACTGCACTGAGATGAGGTATCAATAGCTTGTAATGCACCCTCTTCTTTCATCGTAGAAAGAGCGCCTGCACCTTTTTTTGCACTCTTTATCGCCTCACAAAAAACATTCATACCCTTATCAATAACAATACTCTCTATCTCATTAACTTCACCGATAACCGTATCGATAGTGGATGATTTTTGAGATAGTTCAAAATCCTCATCATCTCCAGAAATAGATTTTGTATTTTGCGTTTGAATTCCTCTAAAGAATTTATCTTTCATAAAATGTGCATCAAAAATATCTGACGTAACTGCATTACTAGAATGAGGAAAGCGGCATTTGAGTATCCTATATAAGGTAGTAATCGATGCATCATAAACAGAAAAATTATCTAATGAGACCTTATTCTCCGCAGAATTAACCGACATCTCTACCCTCTGCGTAACCAATATGTTCTCTTCCTCTTGTATAATAGATTCGTACTCGAAAAATGCATCATCTGAGAGATAACAAAAAAGTATAGTCTTTTGCTTTACATCTCTTTCTTGCACTATGGGTGCATATTTCTCCGAGTAACCATTAGTAACCTCGCTAACAGTCTGTTGTATAGATTGCCCAAGGGCCGCTGAATAATTAAATGATACGTTGTGATTAATTGATTGGATACTATCTTCCTCTTGTACCAAAGGAGACTGTGCTATTTCTTTGTCAGGAGGCACTTGTTTCTCAAATCTCTGTAATTTTTTCCGTGAAAAGGATTCGAATTGCTTTGAAAAAATTGGATCAGTTTGTATACGACGACGCAAAATTTCTACTTCTGGGGTACGAGTAAAGCGCACATTCTCTCCAAGAGCGAATGCCTTCCGCCAAACTGTTGGATAAGAGAACATCCCTAACGTACTGTCAGAAGAATTCTCTTCCAGTGCATATTCTGTATTCTTGTTAGCTTCAAGAGAAGTAGATACAGATTGTGTTTTTAAATGACGCATGGTACCTAACAAAATCACGATAATAACAACAAAGTCTTCTTAAAAAGAGAAGATTAAAGTCTTTACATCACGAAAGTTAACAACCCTTTTCCAACAATTTACCTTCAACAAAAATAGTACGTAATCTTCGTAAATTTTTTGTAGTGAAACCAGTAAACGAACTAAATGATAAAAATTCAATTTTAACTTCCTGGCGTATAAGCTCCGTAAAAAAATAATTTGTTGGCTGTATTTAATTACATATCTTCTAATCATAAATTTTCAGAAAATATCTTTGATAAAATTTTCCGCTTTACAGACTGTAATGATGCATACAATATTAGCTGTTTTAATATTTTTGTAGATATTAACCGGGAATTCAATTTTATTTACCATAAATAGCAACAGTCTTACTACAAACTAAAGATACCTGAAGTAGGAAGTAAACCATGCTTGATAAACGACAATTTTATATTAATGGTACCTGGGATAATCCAAGCATCGTACATGATCTACATGTCATAAATCCGTCAACGGAAGAAGCCTACGCGGTAATTAGTATTGCTAATACTGACGACATCAACAGGGCAATTACTGCTGCTAAAGAGGCATTTCAAAACTGGAAAATGACCTCCCCACAACAACGTCTTGCTTTCGTTGAAAAAATTTTAAAAATCTACGAAAAACGCTCCGAAGATATGGCCAAAACCATTTCAAAGGAAATGGGGGCACCCATTGATATGGCGCGTAATGCACAAACAGTAGCCGGTCGCAATAATATTCATGATTTTATTAACATTTTCAAAAACTTTTCTTTCCAAAAACCTTTAGTGCAAAACAATGAGAACGCTATCCTTCAATATAGTCCTATTGGTGTCGTAGGGTTAATTACACCATGGAACTGGCCCATTCACCAAATAACTCTTAAAGTTATTCCTGCATTATTAGCAGGATGCACCATGGTTTTAAAACCATCTGAATTGGCTCCCCTTTCTGCGATGCTCTTTTCTGAAATCTTAGATGAAGCAAATTTACCTGCTGGTGTTTTCAATCTGATTAATGGAGACGGAAGCAATGTAGGATCCTATCTGTCTTCTCACCCAGATCTAGAAATGATTAGCTTTACCGGCTCAACAAAAGCAGGAAAAGCTGTTTCCAAAAATGCAAGTAATACTCTAAAAAAGGTCTGTTTAGAATTAGGAGGTAAGGGTGCAAATATCATATTTGCTGATGCAGATACCGACGCAATCCAACACGGCACCCACCACTGCTTCAACAATAGCGGACAAAGTTGCAACGCACCAACACGCATGCTCGTGGAGAACTCGATCTACCACGAAGCTATAAAAATTGCAAAAAATATTGCTGAAAGAACAAATGTAGGACCAAATCACCAACCAGGAAACCATATCGGCCCTGTCATATCAAAACAGCAATATGACAAAATTCAGACTCTTATTCAATCCGGAATTGATGAAGGAGCAATGCTCATTACAGGTGGAACGGGATTACCTGCAAACATACAGCGCGGCTACTATGTTCGCCCAACAATTTTTGCTGATGTTAAGCCACATATGCGCATTTTTAGAGAAGAGATATTCGGTCCAGTCCTTTCAATTCTACCTTTTTATACAGAAGAGGAAGCCGTAACTCTAGCTAATGACACAGAATATGGCCTTACAAACTATATACAGTCACAAGATCGAAGAAAATGTCAGCGTGTTGCTGCACAACTACACTCTGGTATGATTGAAATTAACGGGCATGACCTGCCTATGGGTAGCTACTTTGGAGGCATCAAATCTTCTGGACGTGCACGTGAGGGAGGGACATGGGGAATTGAAGAATTCTTAGAAACCAAAGCCATTTCATATTGGTAAAATTTCACCAACAAAACCTTAACAATAGGATTGTGACGTGATACAAAAAATAACAGACGAAGATGCTCTCGGACAACGAGTTGATCAGTGGCTTACCCGGAATATTCAAAGTGAATTATCACGCTCACGCTTACAGAGCTTGATCCGAGAAGGTCATCTAAAAATTAATGGGCAGCCCACGAGAGAACCAAAAACAAAACTTAGACCAAGCCAACTTATTGAACTAACGATACCCGTACTCTGCAATCAACACCCAGAAGGCGAAAACATTGCCCTCGATATTTTATTTGAAGATCACCATATAATTGTTGTCAATAAACCTGCTGGGCTCGTTGTTCATCCAGGCCACGGCAATTGGACAGGAACGTTAGTTAATGCCCTTATTTACCATTGTGGCAATAGTTTATCTGGTATTGGTGGTGTTAAACGCCCCGGTATTGTCCATCGTTTAGATAAAAATACAAGTGGAGTTATGGTAGTTGCTAAAAACGATCTTGCTCATAGGAATCTCTGTACCCAATTTGCTGATCATGGTCGAACGAATGCATTAAATCGTTGCTATCATGCCTTAATCTGGGGCTCTCTAAATCGCAATACTGGAACTATCGACGCTCCTATCGGTCGTTCTTTCCATGACCGAATAAAACAGGCTGTCATTCACAACCATAATGCTTATGCTCGCCATGCTATAACACATTTTTCTGTCCTCGAGAAATACGGTATTGACACCGACACAAAATCCTTAGTTAGCCTTCTGGAATGTCGTTTGGAAACTGGACGGACACACCAAATTCGTGTTCATATGGCTCATATTGGACATCCACTTGTCGGCGACACCGTCTATGGAAATGCCTTTAAGACAAAATCAAACAAATTGAACCTTGCAGTAAAGCAAATTGTAGATAAATTCGACAGACACGCACTCCACGCCGCTAGTCTTACTTTTGAACATCCTGCTCAAGGTAATATCATGTCCTTTTCTGTTCCACTGCCCCAAGATATGGCAATACTTATTGAGAATCTAAAAAAACTTGACCAAAACTTTTTGTGATGCTCGTCACAGAATATTTTTTGAATAAAATTTTAAATTATGGTAGTGATAAGTAAGAAAAAGATACCTATATAACATCTAGGATTGAATTTGCCTTATGAGGGAATTCTTGAGAAAGGAAGGTGCTATATGGCCTATGTTAGTTTACCATCTATGACAGCTGGAGATGGGGGGATAAGCCGTTATTTAGAAGAAATTCGTCGTTTCCCAATGCTAAAGCCAAAAGAAGAATATATGCTAGCGAAACGCTATCAGAAGTATAATGATTTGAAAGCCGCACACAGATTGGTAACCAGTCACCTACGCCTTGTAGCTAAGATTGCAATAGGATATCGGGGGTACGGTCTGCCTATTGGGGAGGTTATTTCAGAAGGAAATATCGGGTTGATGCAAGCAGTGAAGCGTTTTGAGCCAGAACGTGGTTTTCGCCTTGCAACCTATGCAATGTGGTGGATAAAAGCTTCAATTCAGGAGTATGTTCTGAGATCTTGGAGTTTAGTAAAAGTAGGAACAACTTCTAATCAAAAGCGCTTGTTCTTTAATCTACGTAAATTAAAAAGCAAACTTCAAGCTTTTGATAATAGTGATCTTAATGCAGAACAAGTTAAGAAAATTGCAACCAAGTTGAATGTGACAGAAGATGAAGTCGTATCTATGAATCATCGACTCAGTGGTGATGTATCTCTCAATACACCATTGCGTACAGGTGATGATGAGCGTGGCGAATGGCAAAATTTGCTAATTGACGACGCAAACAGTCAAGAGCAGGTTTTAATTGAGCAAGATGAACACAACAAACGTCGCTCCGTGTTAATGAGTGCTATGAATATTTTGAACGAACGTGAACGGCGTATATTTCAAGCACGTCGATTAAGTGATCCCACGTTAACGCTAGAAGATCTTTCTGCTGAGTTTAACATAAGCCGTGAACGTGTAAGACAAATTGAAATGCGTGCATTTGAAAAAGTGCAAAATTTTATCAAAGCTTCTTTTTTATCTACCCCAAAATTGCGTCATGCCAAACTGCACCATGAAGGAGCAAATGCGCATATTTAATATATATCTAGAGCTTTCCCCTCCTCTATAAATTTAAGGACCAACAGGTGGGGAGACTGTTCCAGTGGGTGGGATGCTCTTTGTCTTGCCGATGTCAGCATCTTTCTTTATCGAATCGAGTTCCTTTGGTTGATTATCTTGTGTGAACCACTTCCCAATAACTTCATTAAAAATTTTCTTTCCGGTTCTCCCTTTCGAAAAAATGAGTTCGTTTGTACGACCGTTTTTATCATCCATAATCAAATGGATCCAATCTAATTGACGCATCAACTGTAAATTACGGTTAAGAAATGGATGATGGCCACTTAACGCAATAAGAAAAAAATTATCATCAACCTTAGCAATGGAAGTCTTGGTTAGAGCTTGACCAGCAGATTGTTCACTTACTTTAAAAGTTAAAGCCTTAATATTGCTTATAGCTTGACCTAAAAATTTATCAGACGTAATGAAAATGAGATCCATAATATATGCTGCAGGTAGAGAAGAATCTACATTGCGGTGTAGCACCAGTCGTAATGAAACCCCTTCATCAGGAATTTTCATATCACCTCGTATAGCCAATTCTTCTGACTTACCTTCAGTAGCATCCCCCCTTATGAGAGACCACTGCACTTCCCCTGTTACTACATTTTCTGTCTCATAATCTGTCCGCATTTGATACAACACAGCTTCACCTGCATACTCAACAGCTTCCATCTCAGAGGTAGTAATTGCCAAGACTTCTTCGTCATTCAGGATTTTTGTATCCTTAGCAAATCCTGCATCAATTTCACTTCCATCTTCTAATAAACGTTGAGTTAATTTTCGATCAACATAAGCTTCTGTTGCTGATACATCAGAAGTGTAAATATTAAATTCTTGCAATGAATGATCTTTCAGCACGAATATACGTTTACTAATCAGGAAAATACTAATTAAAAAAATGGTAAAACTAATAAAAGAAAAAATGCCCACTAAAATGCGTTTTTTTAGAGATGATCTATTGGCACGCCGCAAAGCTTGAGAAAAAATATGTGAAACAATATGAACATTATCCCCTGCTACAGAAGAAATTCTGGAATTCTTAACTATTCTCTCCTCAAGATCCCAATCCATCTCACATATGAGATTGCCCATATTAACAAATTCTGCATCTGGCACGGTGATCATTTCAGAAGATGTGTATGATTCTCCGTTTTTGTTTGCGTCAACGACAGATATTTTCCGTTCTCTCTCCGTTCCCAAAACTGAAATAGAATCGCTTTGTGAAGATACAAAATCTCGTTCAATCCTGTCACCCTCCCATTCATCCGTAAAACGCCATCCAATAGCTGAAGAGAGCAACTCTTTATCAAGAGCTAAATACCCCTCCTCTACTATAGTAATAGCATCGCGCAAGGACTTTCTTTGTCTCTCTATTACCGCTTTTGATACTTTTTCTTCTATAAATTTACGCTCCAGAGCATCAACAGCCCGTTCATATACCCGCTCACGCAACTGTGTGGTAGCATTACCTTGAGCATCAATTGTCTTCTTTAAGATTCTAACAAAATCTACCATAGCCTATACAGTCTTTCTTAAAATCTAAGAGAAAAATTTTCAGCCCACGGATCTCCAACATTTCAGCTTTTTTATCCTCATCTATTAACAATCATTTCCAAAATATAGATTATGTTAAACTGCTTAACACGAACATAAATGTAGTGGATGTACTATCTTTTCCTAATATCCCTAAGACTTTACCTAATTCAAAAATTGACAAACAGAAAGATAAAATCCAATATTCAACGTAGGAGATAACTAATCTGCAAAAGGATCAACAATTAAAACAGTATCATCACGTTCAGGACTTGTTGACAACAGTGCTACCGGTACACCAACAAGTTCCTCAATGCGACGTATGTACTTGATAGCTTGAGGTGGTAATTGCTCCAAACTCAATGTTCCTGCTGTTGTCTCCATCCACCCCTCCAACGTTTCATAAATCGGCTTTACACGGATCTGCGCTTCTGCACAAGAGGGCAGATAATCAATTTTCCTACCATCAATTTCGTAACCAATACAAATTTCAATTTTGTCTAAACCATCCAAAACATCAAGCTTCGTTAAAGCGATACCATGAACGCCACAAATACTAACCATCTGACGTACTAAGACAGAATCAAACCAACCACATCGTCGTTTTCTTCCCGTTACAACACCAAATTCATTTCCGTTCTTTCCAAGAAATTCACCAATAGCATTTACCTGTTCTGTCGGAAACGGTCCCTCTCCTACACGTGTTGTGTAAGCTTTTGTAATTCCCAAAACATAATGAACCGCACCAGGCCCCATACCTGAACCCGTCAAAGCTTGGCTAGCAACTGTATTGGAAGATGTTACATAAGGATAAGTCCCAAAATCATTATCCAATAATGCACCCTGTGCGCCTTCGAAAAGGATGCGTTTCCCCATTTGATTCTTTTCATTTAGAAGACGCCATGTACAATCCATAAAAGGTAAAATTTGATCAGCTGTCTGCATTAATTCATCATAAAGCGTTCCTGGATCCACTTCTGCAATTCCCATACCACGACGTAAAGCATTATGATGTTTTAAAAGACGCTCAACTTTGGTCACGAGTGCATTTTTTTCTAACAAATCTATTATACGGATAGAGCGGCGACCCACCTTATCTTCATAAGCAGGACCAATACCACGCTTTGTTGTTCCAATTGTTAAGCAAGAAACACTATCTTCCCAAACAGCATCAAGATCACGATGTACAGAAAGAATCAAAGAAGCATTTTCAGCAACACGTAAAATTTTTGGCGTAATTTCTACACCTTGATCACGCAATTTTTTTAACTCTGCGACAAAATGATGAGGATCTACAACAACACCGTTACCAATAACAGATAATTTTCCACGCACTAAACCAGATGGCAACAGTGATAATTTATAACTAACTCCTCCAACAACCAGTGTATGGCCCGCATTGTGTCCTCCTTGGTATCTCACCACAACATCTGCCTGCTCTGATAGCCAGTCCACAATTTTCCCCTTACCTTCATCTCCCCATTGTGTGCCGACGACTACTACATTGGCCATAATTTTCTCCATCACGTTGAGTACAACAATACCAAAACCTTAAAACACATGTTCCCTTATAACGAAACATCATGGTGAGTGCGATTCCCTGCTTCAATTTTTTTCAATCCCCGCATTACTTAACATTAAATTTCTCAGTAGTACACAAAACGCCAAGAATGATTCTAAAGACGAAGCTTTTCAACCTGAAATGCCCACTCAAGCCATTCTGTTAATCGCTCTAAATCGAAAGATTCAACCGTTGCGCCCGCCCAAATTCGAAATCCTGGAGGAGCATTTCGGTGGGAACCGATATCGTATGCAACACCAGCTTCATCAAGACGAGAAACAACCGCATTCACAAACGATCTTTGCCTCTCAATATCCAAAGAATCAATCATTGGATCCACGATAGCTAAACAAACAGATGTATTCGAACGTGTTTGTGGAACCTTTGCTAAATGCTCCAACCAAGCTGTTTTACGCACAAAAGCGTCAAGAATAGAAAAGTTTTTATTAGCTCGCTCTATTAATTCCTGTAATCCGCCTAATGATTTTGCCCACTTCAACGCATCAAGATAATCCTCAACACACAGTAAAGACGGTGTATTAATTGTTTCCCCATTAAAAATATTTTCATTAAGTTTTCCATTTGTTGTTATACGGAATATTTTGGGTAATGGCCAAGATGGAATATATTTCTCTAATCGTTCAACAGCACGAGGACTCAAAGTCAACATACCATGTGCTGCTTCACTTCCCAAAACTTTTTGCCATGAAAACGTAACAACATCTAATTTCAAAAATTCAACATTTTGAGCAAAAACCGCAGACGTTGCATCACAAATTGTTAATCCTAAACGCTTATCTGGAATAAAACCTGCATTAGGGACACGCACGCCCGAAGTCGTCCCGTTCCACGTAAACACAACATCCCTATTAAAATCAATTTTCTTTAAGTCAGGTAATTCACCATAAGGTGCTTCTAATCGTCGAACATCAGAAAGTTTGAGTTGCTGTACAACATCTGTAATCCAATCTAAGCCAAAACTTTCCCATGCTACCATATCAATGCCGCGTTCTCCCAGTAGGGACCATAAAGCGATTTCTATAGCTCCTGTATCTGAGGCAGGAACAATAGCAACACGATAATCAGAAGGAATCTCAAGAATATCACGCGTTAAACTAATTGCTTCTACAAGTTTTAATTGCCCTATTTTTGAGCGATGCGAACGTCCAACTGGTGCATTTTTCAGAACCTCGGTAGTCCATCCAGGCCTCTTTTTACAAGGACCTGAAGAAAAATTAGGGTTATTTGGACGGCAAACTGGTTCAGTCAATATCATCATTATCTACCATTTCAGGTAATGTGAATCCCGTTGAGGCCATGGTAGCCTACCTAAAAATACTATAACAATAGACCATTGATAAAATTATCAAAAAATAACTCTATCGACCACATAATTACTGAAAATCTCGAATCATACGCTCTGCCAAAACATCTTCATTAGTCACATTTCCTACATCTAAACCGTTGTGAAAATCTCTTACATACTTCCCTTAAAGACAAAGTACTATATTGTGTCTGAAAAAGAAACATAGTACCTGTCATCTTGGTTCCCTAAAAAATGATCATACCTAAAATACATGGGGTAAATTTATGAAAAATTGATTCTTTTTGTTTTTATAGCTAGACAGGAATAACTTTAATGCTATAACCGCACACGTTTCATACATTTATTGGAACTTGCCCAGATAGCTCAGTTGGTAGAGCAGCGGACTGAAAATCCGCGTGTCCGTGGTTCGAATCCGCGTCTGGGCACCATGTGGTCTTTTTCACTGTTTAACATATTGATTTAATTGATCTTTTTTTAAAGTGAGGGATAATATAATAAAAGTGAGGGAATAGGATTTTCCAACTTGCCTCTGCAAACCTCATCAAAATTGACCTTTACAAGCGGAATTATTCGACTAATTTATAAACAATCACAGAGGGGAGAAAGTCAAAAGGAAACAAAATGCAATTGAAGCTGTTGTTATTTTTCTTTAGCTTATTATTGACTCTTCATACTTCTTTTGCAGCTCCTATTCCTCTTCAAGTGATACAAACACTTCCTCAGACTCCTGGTGATAGGGCTATTCGCGTTAAAGTCCATACAGGGAAAGAGTATTGCTATACCCCAACATTTGTGGACGGTGAAGGTTACGTTTACATCGGGGATTGCACTTATGGTAAAGTGGCCAGATATGATCTCTTTCAAAGAATAGCCTGGAAGATCAATGGTGTTTGGCTATGTATGACAGCCCCTAGTTCAGTTACAGGTATTGGTGAAAAATCTACAGCTGAGTGGGGTTATATTTTATTAAGACCTTGTGTGATCAATGATCCCAACCAACAATGGATCATTAAACAAGATGCCTTTTATACAGCCAATGAAAATTTCCGTGTGAAAGATTATAAATGGTATGCTTATATTTCAAAAAACCCGAATGATTACTACGATCATACCTTAGTTCCTACAATGAATCGGTGGGAAAACATTGTGGCTACTCCTGTGAATATTAATCTCAAAATGTTCATAGGCTGGAATCTTGCAAGTGGCCCTAGCCTCTCTAGGTACTACATAGCAGATGATGGATCTAAATCAGACGTTTTTGATCTCTACTACAATCCTGAAAATGGCCACATTGCCAGATATTTTCCTTCCACGGGAGCAATGTCTTGTATGGTTTCTCAACAATCTTCTTCAGAAAATTGGAATTGGATCAAATGGATATTGTGCAAAGATACTGTCACTGCTAAACAAGACATTGCATCCTGGGACATTTCTTTGTTTACTAGACGTGAGGGAACACTTACGGATTATAAAGGTAATTTTTTAAGAGTGACCCAATATGGCCCCAATTGGGGTTCCCCTTATACAGCTAAGCCTGATTACCTTGAAAAAGACACAACAAACTCCCCAAAATCTAACTTTATTTTTTCTTATGACATGGAGCGATGGAATCGCTATGTCGATGGGAATTTAGGGAACACACTTGCTTATTGCCCTGCTCCTGGAACAAAGGAGAATGTCGCTAAGATACGAGTAAAACGGTCTTTACCTCATGATTTTCATTTTACCGATCAATGGAAAAGAAGACTATGGGAAATTGCTGTAAGCAGTACCCCTATGGGCTTAGAAACAATTGGCCTTTGTGGCCCCTGTATGGTGCAAACTATACAAATGCTTGCTGAATTACAAACACGTTATCAAAGAGAACCCTTTCAAGACAGAGAAGGTTATTTCTTTAATACGCAAGAACGTATAGATCCATTTATCTCACTTCGTACTAGATTTCCTGAGCTTACACGAAGACTTGAAAATATACGTATTAATCATGATAGGCCTTATCATGTAGGAGAAGATTTTATAACGCGAATGAATAGATTAGCTCGTGCAATGGCATTAACGATGCTACCTCAATATGAGTGGAGGCCCTTGACTCCTGCAAGAACTGAAGAAGAGATGATAAGAAGGATTAGAGATATATTACGTGCTCCTAGTGGAACACTTTGGTTTTCTGTAACTATTAGAGAAGATGAACGAGTCCGCTTCCTTGGTCATGCCCAACCTATTATAAGAACAGGAAACGGAGTCATAATATTACCTACCAACACATCTGGTACAACTTTGGAACAATTCAGAGAGTATTTTACCCCTATAACAGATCCACAGACAGCGCTTTTTGAACTTTCGCGAGGCAGTAGCACTAGAACTCAAATTCGGTCAATTGCATTTTTTCAAATGACTCAATTAGATGAAATTCCTCTGAGTCTGTACGTATCTCAAAGCAATTGTACTGGAGAAGGTGATGGTAGAAGAGGCAATAAAGAACTTCCAAGAGCTTCTCTCCTTAATCAGTGTGGCATTAGCAGCAATAGCAGATGTGCGATTCAATAAAATTAACAATTGTTAAAAAAATGAATGTTCCTAAACTCTTTTAATGGACAGTGGCATAGCCTTAATTCTTTGCAAGCCATTGCTTCAAATGTGTGAAGATCGTATCAAGTGCATTAATCAAACGCTCAAGATCAAGCACTAACAAAAATATGATAAGTACTATCCATCGCGTTAAACGAGACATCATTTTCACACCCTGGTAAGTACTTATCATCTCTTGCAAAAGCTCTTTCTCTGATTCTGTGAGTTCTACGTTTTTGTTACTTTGTCTTCTTGCCATGTTGCCAACCACACATATCTTCACCCTGCTTATTGTGCTTTAAGAGATCTCTTGCCAAATTCGGACTCATCATATCTAGGTCTTGGCGCTCTAAATAAATTGGTAACCAACCAATACAAGACGTTTGTTCATTTGTAGCGCAACCATTGAGAAAGATCAGCACGCACATCAGCATCACTTTTTCTGTTAATCTCATTTTCTACCCCAAGCCGTGTTTTTGCTATCTTTAATGCACGCTCTGTTTGCTGGTGCTGCTCAGCTTTCTTTCCAAGATCAAAGGCTTTTGCTAAAGCCATAAAAAAAGCAGCAAAAGCTGCTAGAGTAATCAGGAAATATTCTTTCAACCAGGTCATAAGCGTTTTTCTTGAAAACGTTTGGCAACAAAGACAATCCCTATACAGGCCGCTAAAACCATAATCGAAGCTAAAGCCCATTGCACAGGACCTTGCCCTGTCAAAATTCCTGTTAAACCTGATAAGGATCCAATGATGGGAGCTAGTATTTCTGCTTTCAAAGAATGAGTTGGCTCTTTTGTTTCTACTTTTTGATAATTTGAACAAACATAAGCCCCTTTAACCCAGAGCCCAGCTTCTGCTGCCCGACGATTGGCAAGCCCCTGTAAACGTTTGCCACCTGCCCTGATCCACTTTTGCAATTCAGCTGGGACGGATTCATAATCACCTTTGTTCAGCTTTTTCAAAAGTGTAGAGGTACAAAAAGCTTCTGCTCCTACATTATAGCAAAACGACACAAGTGTAGCGAATTGCTCATCAGTCAAAGGAACAGTAACAGCCTGCTCAACAGTGCTCTCAAATTGTTTTAAATCTTGTTTCAGAATGGTTTCGGCTTGGCTTTCAGTGATTTTCATACCCTCTTGTACAATGGGCTCTCCTGCTTGTGCTGTATGGCCATAACCTATTGTCCATATCCCAATGGCATCTTGATAGGCATGCAAGCGCAGTCCTTCCCATTGCTTAATGAGTGCAAGTCCTTCCTTGGACATTTTCCGCATATGTCTCTCCCCATAAAAAAAGCCTCTCCTTTACAGACAGGCCTCCGTTCGCTTCCATTTTTTAAAATAGATAATTTGTGATATTTTTATTCAAAAATGTAACTTATTTATTGACATTTGCAACTTATTATATTACATTATTTCGGAGTGAAATTGTCGAAATTACTGTGATCAAAACATTTAAAAATAAAGATTTACAATCTCTTTGGGAAACAGGAAAAAGTAAAATTGATCACAAACTTCAACAGCGTATTCTTCGTCGTCTTGATGTACTTGAAGCAGCTTCTCAATTAAACGACATCAATTTACCAGGATACAATTTTCACAAATTAAGAGGTTTTGTTCCAACTCGCTACACTATCCACGTTAATGGGCCGTGGTGTATCACATTCGAATTTGTTGGTGGTCACGTGATCCACCTTGATTTCGAGCAATATCACTAAAGCTTTTTAAAAGGAGCCTATACAATGATCATGCGACATCCTAATCGTTGTCCTTCCCATCCAGGAGAAATTTTGGCTGAAGCTTTGGAGCATTTGGATATAAACAAAACTGAAATTGCTTATATTCTTCAAATCTCTCGTCAACATCTATATGGCATCCTTAAAGGTCAGCGTCCCGTTACGGCAGTAACAGCAGCGCGCATTGGCAAATTATTAGGTAATGGGCCAGCACTATGGTTACAGCTTCAAGCAAATTATGATACATGGCACGCACTGCGTAATATCGATGTTTCTTCTATTCCAACGCTAACGACCAGAAACGTTAATGGACAAATGGAATACAGCCGTTAAGAAATTGACATCCTTCTCACCATGAAAGATGAAGATCCCAATAGCTCAAATATGAACAAAGGCTGGTGTTCAATTTCAACCTTTGTTCTTTCTCATTAATGGCAAAGTGCCTTATCTAAATCCTGGCTATAAGCCTTCAACCAAGGATCAAAACTTGGAGACAATTCTGAATCCCCAAAATTTGTCAAAACGGCCAAAATCTTAAAAGCATTCGGAACTTCATCCTGAAGTTTTAACATTAAAGCTATTTCTACCTCATCCATAAGATCAACCAAGGCTGTGCATTCTTCATCTTCAATGTCTTCACGATTAGAAAGCTGAGACAGCTTCATCCACAAATCGCATAAAAAATTGGTGTCTATCTTCATTGCACACCTCCATGGAATTGCTCTCTCAAGCTTGCCAATCCATCAGCAGTGATTTTAGCTGAGGAAACTATTTTTTCTGTCCCATCAGGTTTGTGAATAGTCAGAGTTGAACAATCCATCAGACCTTTCTTGATTTTATCCTGATAAGGCAATAGCGGAGCACCTGGAACACGTCTATAAACCCAATTATGACTCCACAAATAGTGAATGAAATCCTTTGGTCTCATCTCCAATACCTTTGCTGCTTCAATGATACCGAATAGACCATCACTCCGCTTTAAGCTTTCAAGGGCTTTTGCTTTTGGTTCTAATTTAGCAATGACATTGTCTTTGCGTTCATTCTCGCTTTTTAGATACGTCAAGACACCAAGCACAGCTTCTGGGCTGGAGTAGTCAACGCGAGGTGCTGCTATTTGTTTTGCATGCTGTTCACACTCGATAAAATATTGGCGTGCTTGTTTTCCTTTCTCGTTCCTTTCAACCATGGCAAGTTCTTTTGCCATATCTAAAGTGAGATAATATTCCATACTTGAACGACCACCTTTAGGTTTCGCTAAAATTTTAGCGAAACTCATAAAATCTTGATTTTCTTGGAAATTATACTCCTTAATACGGTTTTTAATCCAATCTCTAAAATGAGATGTCACTTCCAAAAACACATGCAATTCACGTGCATTTACAGTTTGAACAGTTTCCTGCCCAACAGTTTGTTCTGATATTTCTATAAGAGCGTTCATGATGAACTCCTATGCAGTTAGATGTTTTTCATTGACACCTAAAAGGTATCGGGCGCTGAAAAACACGGTGCATAGTCCGTCGTTACACTTTCCCTGTGAAGGTATTTTATGGCGTAACCACACCCGACAAAGTCATTGTATGCTACAAACACACAACGAGTCAAAGTCTTTGATACGCGGAAAAGAGATTGTTTCGGCAATCTATCCGCTATGCACTTAAGGTGTTTTTCAAGCACCTGACGCGAAAGTTTCATATTGAAACAACATTGTCAAGGGAAAAGTACGAAACAGAACGCAATTTGTGAAGTCGAGCAATTAATCGAAATACTAAGTATTATTCCTGAGTGTCGTAAAACCTCATACTTCAAGGGAGAAGAAGATGTGTAATGTAGTGCTACACTGTAAACACGATCTGATCTACCTGCGATAACAGAAGATAAATTTCGCTCATTCTATTTTTTCTAACCTAAACCGCTACAGACAACAGTGCCTCTTTTTCATAAAAGCGTGCGCTTTCACGAAATAATAAACTTCTCTTATTTAGAAAAATCTACACTGCCATTTTTGGAACACTTCATGTACATTGTGTATCCTCGAGATTCCGAGTAACGGCTAAAGCGTTGACACTTATGCTCCCTAATTTTTTCTTTAAAGATATCGAATTTCCTCAAACTCTTATACATTTCCAATTTCATCATAAAATCAGAACGAGGATTCATGCTTTCAGCATAAGCCTCGTACTTGTTAGCCTCTGCTACTGAACAAAAAGCGGTCGAACACAAAGTTAAAGCCAAAACAAAACGTTTCACCGAGATAAACTCCCCACCCAAAAAATAATTATATAAACAACAAAATTCACGAATGACCTTAAAAGGACCTTATGAAGGTCCATGTACACATTATGATCATAACTGTCAACCAAGTAACACCTGTTTTGTGTTTTTTGATATTTCTTATCCTCTAAAAATCTTCTGATTAAGCCTCTCTCCCCCATATATTCCTCAAAAACAAAAAACTGCAATGTGTGTATGGCCTTATCATTTTAGATAGCTACTATCTTAAAAGTTTTCGCGCAAATAGGCGAAAACTATTCGATATCCTGACCGCTAAAATTAGCCGGCTCAAATTTGAGCTCGCTAAATATCTGCCGAATATCGCGCATAACATCCTTATGTTCTTTGCTACACAATTCAGCAATCTCATAGCTGGACATAGTCTGAACCGTTGCACTATTATTAACAGTGCATTCTGTAGTTTCCATGAAAGTGTTCATAATGAACTCCTATGCAGTTAGGTGTTTTTCATTGACATTCTTTTCTCCTTGAACGGCAGAGCTTACCACGCAACAAGTCACCTAATTTTGAGAATTGTTACTTGACTTTTCGTTTATAAACGATAATCTACCTCATAATAGAGATAAAATACTATATCGACAAAGCTGGCCGCAATATTTTCGCCGATTGGCGTAGTAAAGTACGTGATATCAAAGCCAGAATCGCCATTGACCGTCGCATCATGCGTGTCGAGTTGGGAGATTTTGGCGACCATAAACCTCTACGCGAAGGCATTTGGGAATTGCGGATCGATGTAGGACCTAGATATCGAGTCTATGACGCAAAAGCAGGCCTTGCTGTTGTTTTGCTGCTTTGCTGCGCCGGCGATAAGCGAAAACAAGAGGCCTATATAGATCGAGCATGTAATTACTGGCGTGACTGACTTAGCTGAAATAGTTAATGAGGTAAGCTCCAACATAGGGGAAAAACAATGAAAGACAAACCATATGATGAGGTAATGGCTGAAGCATTTCGCAACGATCCAGCTTATGCAGTTGAGTTGTTAAACAACATCCTCGAAGATGGTGAACCGACCGAATTACTGATCGCCCTTCGCCAAATGGCTAAAGCGTTTGGTGGTATACGAAATGTCGCTAAGTCGGCTGCATTGAACCCTAATCAGCTCTACCGCACTCTTTCGGAGAAAGGTAATCCAGAAATCAAGAGCCTATCTGCAATTTTGCGGGTTATGGGTCTGCGTCTTGCTGTGCAACCTCTTGCTGCTCACTCTGAACCCACATTTAACATCCTCTCCCCTAAAGGATAGGATTTTATGGAGCTAGGTTGACATCTTCTTTGCCTTGAAGAGTAAAGCTTTACACATCGCTTTGGGTGATGTCTGTCATACTTTTTACGGTGTCTTCTTGCTCTTCCTCAAACAGTTCACAATCAATGCTTGTTGTATAACCACCGCTGCACGAAAAATTATGCTTCACACTTTTGATACGCCATATAGCTGGAATGTAAGCCCGAAAAGGTGGTTCTTGAATAAGCTGAGCTTCTGACTGAATAAACGGATCTCCTCCCATATCACACGTAAAAAATGACTGACCACGTATGGATTGATTCCGATACGCAGCAATCGCAGCAGCAGCTTCTAAGTGATTATGATAAGTATACTTCAAAGCATGAAAAGGTGAGCGACCAACTTTGACCTCTTTTTTATCACCACTACGTAAATCATGATAGATCGCTATAACACCCCCTTTTCTTTCCTTGATTATTTTTTCAGGATCCTCCTTCACAGAGCTGTTTTCTGCTTTCTTGGGTGCAAGCATAACACTTTGATCCATATGGATAAAATCATGGCCTTCATCATTCACTGTTGATGCTTGTACTTCTGCAGCAGCTTTTTGATCTTCACCAACCTCTGTTTTTAAACCGTTCGCTGCACCAACTTCATTTCGTGCACTATACTCAAAACACCAAGAGGTGCACATCTTTTCATGAATAACCACTCCCGGTAAGGAATCACCGGTTATGGCTTTCCCAGATCCCCGTTTGGCGAGAACAAGGTAACCATCCATAGGTTTTGCTACAGCGTCATAATCTCCAGCAAGACGAACAGCAAACGCCATATCGCTTTCAGCAATCTGATCAATATGCTGCACTATAATTTGCGCAAGAGTGGGATCAAATTGTGGTGTATAGCCATTACGTTCTGCTATCTCTTGAAGAATCTCCCCTAATGTTTGCTGATGGTAAGATTGGCTTTGAGGTGTTCTGTAGGAGCTATTCATAAACGCTGCACGACCTGTGATACTTAAGCTTTGTGGCGGACTGCTTACACGTATCTCATCAATTAAATACATTCCCATATCACGCACTTTGCTATCCTCATAGCCAAGGGTGACAGAAAGAACTGTTCCAATTAAAGGAATATCAAGGAAACCATTGTCACTTTCACGGGCACGATCATCAAGTTCTATAGTGATACGATCGCTTTTGTCTTCTGCTTCATCAGTGATTTCAATTGACATCACATAATCCATTAAAGGATAAGTGATATCTTCACCTTCTGAGAAAATTCTGCAAAAAGGCTTCACTTTTTACTTCCCCAAAGTCTAATGACTGGTGTGGCTTTAGGATAAGGCAAAGCAGGAAAGAAAATAGTGATCCCCGCTTTTAAAATCACCCCATAGTCTGCAAGACCATAATTTGCTGCATAAACACGCTCAACGGCAAGGGCTTGCTGGCCCTTTGGATAATATTTCCAGCAAAGTGCATCAACCATGTCACCATCTTTTGTGACATAAACATCACCCATAGCTTGCTCCATCTTCACCATATTCCCTTAATTGCAGGGTAAATTCCTGCTTTCGCGGAAGGCCGTCATGATAAAAAAAGCTTTGCTTTTCATCAATGGAAAGAATGATAAACCTACCTAAAACCTGTCCTTGACCCGTCACGAGTGTGTGTGCACCTTCGTGGGCCATTTGCCGTAACTGTTCTAGCTGCCCGTAGCCACCTTTAAAATCTGGATAAATCACACCTGTCAGAGAAAACTCCGCATTCGCAACCGCAGGTAATTGAAGGGCTGCTTTCCTTCCAAGCCGTCCTTGCTCAACCCATGGAACATTAAAGGATAAGCTCAGTGTTTGATAAGCTGCCGTTTCAATAGAAAAGATGAAGTCCCCTAAAGCTAACATCATAACGTTTAGTCCGAAAGACTTGAAGCAATCGCTATACGTTGCTGCCGAGCATAACGTTCAAGAGCTTTATTAACAGCGGCCATAATCTCTTGAGGTGACCCATTCCCCCCTGAAATGCTTAAATTGGTGATTTTTACTGAGGCATCAATTTCAGAAGGCTTGTTTATCACAATCGGTTCAGGAACCTTAAAAGCTTCTACCTTTATATTTGCAGCCTCCATGTACTGCGTTTTTACTGTGCCTGTCTGAACACCCCCTACTTGTTGTTCAGGAGGAATATTGGAAACAACAGTTGCGTTCACAAGTCTTTTTGCCCGTGCATTTGTCTCATCTGTAAGATTTTTAATAACCTCTGTAGAGGTTTTGTTTATATTGACATTAAAACCTAGCTTTTCTTTAACAAAATCAGGCATCCAATCTGTGAGTTTCCGAACCATGCTATGAAGCCATTCTGTCATAGCTGACCATTTGCTTCTTATGCCATCCCAAAAGCTTTCAATGAAATGAGCTCCCACTTTGACTAAACTGATCCCATACAACCATTCGACCGAACTATCGATTTTCTGCGCAACACCCTCCCACAATCCACTTATAGAAACTGTGATTTTGTTCCAATGTTTGTGAAGCATATATCCAGCAGCAATCAGTGCCGCCATACCAGCTAAAATCCAGCCTATAGGGGTTGTCATGATTGTATAGCCAAGTGTGACAAATGCCGCTCCAACCATGGTCAATGATGCAATCAAAGGACCAAAGATAAAGGCTCCAAGAGCCATAAGGCCAACCTTGAAGAGACTGATTTCACCAATAAGAGGCTCCATCCACTGAAACCAACCTTTCAATTGTTCAGTGATGTCTGTAAGACTCTGTCTCAAATCAGAAGACGGATTTTGCAGATCTTTCATGATTTGTCTTAATTTTTGCATCCATTCCGTAATGGTTATTTGAATCAGCTCGCGGTTTTCATCAATCAATAAGGAAAAAGCGTCAATCATATCATTAAGAACCGGCATAAAACGCGCACCAATAAAATGGATAATCCCTCCTATTTTTTTCTTAAAAGCCCCCAGCTTATCACTTAAATCAGCTGCGTATTGGGAAACATCAGCACCGATCAACCATCCGCCTTTTTGTGCCTTTTCAAATAGTTCTTTGATCGGCTCCATACCCTGTGACAACATGGCAGCCATTTCTTTACCATCACCCCCAAACAGCAAAGCAGCAATGTGCTGCCTTTGTGCTTGATTGTCTATCTTGCTCATTTTACCGGTGATTTCTTCTAATAACATTGAGTTGGATTTGAGCTGTCCAGAAGCATTTTTCACAGAAATGCCAAGCGCCTGAAAACCCATAATTCCCTTTTTTTGACCTGCAAAAGCTTGTGCAGAACGTCTATTTAAAACAGCCAAGGATTGTTGAAACTGTTCTGCAGAATATCCTGAATGATCCGCTGCATCGCCCCATAATTGAAGCTCAGCTGTTGCCATGTTTAAATGACGTGAGGCATGGTAAAGACTGTCTCCCATATGTATGGTCTTCATAGTAACAGCAGCAAGACTTGCAACCAAACCTCCACCTGCAAGGCCTAAAACACCTGAAAAAACAGCAATACGACTTGTCGCTATCCCAAAGGCGCTTTGCACCTCTTTCAACCTAGATGTCATTTTTCTTGTGGCAGCTGAAAATCGAGGAATGTTCAAGCTATGAGATAATCTCTTAAATTGTCCTTGAAGGCGTTTGATGGGCGCTGTTATCTTATCTTCAAGCGATACTCTTACTTGTGCATCGGCAACTTTTTTGCTCACTTCGCTTTATGCCTTTCTGCCGCTTTGTGCCGCCAAAAAATTAAGTCTTGTAGTTCCATTTCCATCATATCTGAAAGAGGCCAGTGAAAAATAAGAGCTATATCTGCTATGAGATCTGAGGCGGTTTCCCAATTCAGGTATCCCGCCGTTTCATAAAAGATTCAAGAATATCTCCAATACTCGATAAATCAGTCACATCAAGCTCGCCAACAGCTTCATGAGGCCAACCAGACAGGCGTGCAATCATTTCTATCGTTTGGGTGATACCTTCCTTTTTATCAATCGCTTGCACATCTTTTGTTTTAGGGCGACGCAAAATGATTGAAGTGTGCTCTTTTCCTTCAAATGTGACAGGGACAAATAATGGGTGAGTAACAGTGGATTGCGTGCTCATGTTTAAAATCCTAAATGTTTTCTATGCTGTTCTAGTTGATCAACACCATTAATCCTTCTCACCATATTGAAGGCATCAATCTCAACAACTTCAACGTCTTTCTGGATATATTTGAAATAATGTAACGTGTAATTAAGCGTGCAAGTTACGGCACTCCCCGATTGCCATTGGTTGATCTCAGAACTTTTGCAAAGACCATTCATCGTGATCTCGACACTCTCTGCTGGCTCGCCTTGTGCTTGAACAGAACCACGCAATGTAATTCTCACATCCGTTTTTCCTAAAGCACCTATAAGTTCCGGAGAATATCCTGAAACTACCATATTGAGAGTAAGAGGCTCCATGCCCATATCAATTTCAATAGGAATATCCATGCCACATGCACGGTGACTTTCAACGACTAAATTCAACGTTGGCAAGGTGACACTTTCACACTTTCCTTGGTAAGGAATGCCGTCAACATAAATATTCAAATATTTTAAATGTTTTGGTAAAATAATCACTAAAAGATCTCCTCTAAATAATCATTCACAATCCGCGAACGGAAAGTGATATGTTCAGCTGGTGTTGTCGGTGTAAATTCAACGTTGAAATAGATTTTACCGCTTTCAATGGCACTTTGTGTGTTGAGTTCAGGGTCGGGATAGCAGCGTCCACCAAGAATGGCGCCTTGTGCTTTTAAATCACGCAAATAAGCATTGACGCTTTCACTGACATCGCTCACATAATTCTTGGTAATATTGCGATCAACCGCCCACATATGCCCACGCAAAATGGCGTCATTAATCATATCTGCAGTGCGAACCACTGATAAAAAAGCAAATCTTGCATCACTTGAAAGCGTGCGATTGCCCCATAAACGATAACCATTTTCGCGAATGATTGTTGCTATCTTCTGTTCGTTGAGAAGATTTGCTCGGCTAGAACGCTCACCAAGGGAAAAATCAATCGGCCGTGCTGTACCAACAATGCCATTGATGACTTTGTTTGAAGGTGAATACCAAAAACCTTGCGTATAATCGATCTTCGCAAGAATTCCTGCAACCGCTGCACTTGCTGGCTCTTCTAAAACCTTTCCATTACGGAAAGCTTTTACAAATGGATCAACCATATAAGCACGCTTTGAATCAAAATCTTTTGCTGCTTTAATAGCCGCTTCATCGGTAATGTTTGGGGCATCGATCACAACAATAGCACGCAAACGCTCAGCAATACCAATCAGCTCTGCGGCTACAGGATTAAACATAGTGCTGATTTCAGCCTGTGCTGTAGCCCCTACACCATCTCCTTTAATCATTACATTTGGCACGGTTTTATAATCACCGCCATTCTCTTCCATTAAAATAGACGTGATTTTGCCTTCTGAAATAATTGCTTGCGCCTTGGCATTACCATCAATCTTTACAGTTGCTTGCGTATAACCACTGCCTTGGTTTGTGACGTTAATCTTGCTAACATTGACAAGGCATTGGTGAGTAAAACCTGGGACACAAAGAATACGCGGTGTTTGTCCAAGAATGGATTGAGCCCCTATTAAAGCGTGAACACCTTCATAAGCGCCATTCGCGTTAACACCTCCAAGAATATTGGTAAGAGTTGCACTCTCATCGTCGCCTTCTTGTACTCGGACAACGACAATAATGGCTCCAATCTGTTTAAAAATTAGATCAAGAGCGTGAGGCAAAGTGCCTCTACCCTCACCTTTGGTATCAAGTTTTGCGGTTTGAGACAAAGATCCTGTCACCAACATAGGTGTGTTAAGCGGAAATGCTTGCTCATCAGCATCTGGAGCAGTACCAACAATTCCTATAACCGCAGATTGCACTGCGCGAATAGGGCGTGTACCATCGTCTAACTCGACAACTTCAACACCGTGTAAAAATCCTGTTGCCATTATTACATGCTCCTTAAATAGATAAATTGAATGAATTGGAAAAAAGAATGTGAGAATAGTCGCACTTAAGAACAATCTAAGCATCTCAAAAGGCTGAATTTGATGTCTTCTTTACCCTAAAGAACAAGATTTTACGGCGCTCAGGATAAGGAATCTTCTTTTGTAGGATCTACAGATTCACTCATTTGTACAGGTGGAATGAATACACCTTTCTCATATGTCCAGCCAATGCCTACTTCTTCTGTAGCAATTGCTTTACCTTCAAAAGGATGGATATAATTTTCCAGCGCTACAATGATGTTCGTAACTACACCGTTTTCAACGATCGCATAATTCATAGAAAACTCCTTACAAAAAAACTTCAACAACACTGCTCCGTTGCCGCCATTACCACCTTTGTTAGCGACACCATCTTCCCCCGGAAAATAGCCACCGCCTCCACCGCCGCCACCGCTATTTCCTTTGTAGCCACGACCACCTTTGCCACCTTTATCACTTTCGCCGTACCAACCACCTGGACCGTTATTCGCGCTAGCACCGCCGCCACCACCACCACTGTAAATAGAACTCCCACCAGAACCACTCCCACCATTGCCTCCACCCCCACCAGAAACAATATAACTTATACCATGGGTGCCACTAGAACTAGCAGAGCCACCATAGCCAGATTTTCCACTTTCGTTACTACTTTCAACACCTCCATTTCCACCCGCACCACTACCACCACCACTGCCACCTAAAGCAGTCATAATCCCCTCAATGCGTGTTGAACCACCAGCTCCCCCACCTTTGTTGCTACTGACACCACCAATACCACCACAACCAATTTCGACTATTGTTAACTGTCTACGCTGAAATCCCTTGATTTTAGTGCGTACGCATTGACCTCCTCCTCCTCCACCGCCGCCGTAATTGTGGCCGTTACTTCTGATGCCGAGTCCACCACCTCCACCAGCACCCCATGCCCATATTTCGATGTCTGTGTCATCAGTTACGCCATTAGGCCATGGAAGAGAACCGCTTTCTGTCATGAGAACTTCAAGAGGCATGATAGCCTTTATCATTTGTGCAATCTCATCACGTATTTCCTGAAGCGCAACAATAGCTTCATCTTTTGTATAAATAGCCTTACCATCAACAGTAACAGGCCCTTGAAAATCATTCGCCTCTTGCCATCTGTTTTTCTTTGTCAAACAACCGTAAGCCTCAAGGCCACGAATGTCTTCAATTTTATGTTCATGAGTCCCTAAAAGTGATTTAGAACTACCAAAAGTAAAATGATCATTGCTCGCTTTATACAACACATAATTTTCAGCAGCATCCTTGCAACCTTCTACATCTTTTAAGTCTGCTAATAAAAAGGTTTTGTTAGCTGCCATCTTGCTCTTGAGAGTCGTTTCAAGCCCCTCAACATCGCTCATTGTGTGCCTATGCTGTAAAGATGCTTTCCTATCTGATTTTTCATCACAATCGGCAATTGCCTGATCAATTTTTTGCAAGTTTTCCCGCAAAATTGGAAACTCAGAGCTGATAAAACGACCTTCTTTAGGTAATTCCATCTCTAATTTTTTTGTTTTTGCCATTTCTTCACTCCAATTACATAATGCCAGCACCAAAATCACTTGCCATGGAACGTGCTGCAGGACCGCCCATTAATGTAATTTTCAAACGCGCTTGTTTAGCTGCCTGATCAGGACTCATGAATTTACGTTCTGTCCAAAGAGGCTCAGCAAGCTGTTCTATCTCCTCTAATTTTAATTCTGTGAAAGCTCCATCATCCAATTGCATTTCCATTTTGAATGTCGATCCGCCTGGCAAAAAAGTTTTGATGTAGCTTGTCAGCCTTGACTTTTCTCCAAAGGGAAAGGCACGTGTAATGTAGGTGGCCTCTTTGTGGATCTTTCCCGCAATTAACTCAACCGGAGCAAAGAGAACCGGTGAGAGCTTTTCAGTGCCTTTTAAAATTGCGCGTAACTGCACTTTTTCACTGATATATTCCGTTAAACTAAGTAATTGAAAAGGTAAGAGTTGATAGATCGTGCCATTATTGCGCTCAATTTCAAAAAGCACAGAACAATCACTTGAAGGCAACTCTATTGCCGCACGCACTTGTAAATCAGAACACTCAACCAAATCAAACTCACCTAAATGCACAGTCTTTTCTGTCTGGTTATAGCGTGCTGCCAATACACGAAAAGCTAGTGCTTCATCTTGATGAGCTGTCCATGTTTGCGCATTAACAGATGAAAAACGAGGACCTGTTACATAAGGGTGGCTCGCAACATATCTTTGGTTTTGTTCATCAAAATGTCCAAGCTTTGCTAATGAAACAGAATGCTCTCCATCATCTGTCTTGATGACAAAAGCTGTTAAACGGTCATCCGATACTGTTAAAGGTACTTCGTAGCGTGCTTTTGCCCATCCTTTTTCAGCTTCCTTCATAGAATAGAAAGTTTGTGCTTGAATCTCCGCCGTTGGATAACCGTTTTCCGTCGTAACCAAATCAATCATCAAGTCATTGGCAGGATTACCAACTTTGCAAATGTGAAAATCAATCCCTGTTATTTGTCTTGTTTCATCAGGTATAAAAACCTGTGCTTGTGGATCATATTTTGTCCATACACGCACTGTTGTTGTCCGTCGCATAACTTTTACATCAATTACACCTTGGCCTGTAAAAAGCCCCGTAGCTATCGTTCCTCCCTTTCCTATAGCGATGATATTTTTTGTGCCTGCGGTAATTTTTTCTGGAATTTTAAATGTGCCTTCAATAATCCCTTGATCATCTGCAATACAAGGTGTCTTTGGCAAAACACTTACACTATCAAAGGTCAAATTCTCTAAAATCTCACCTTTTGCAAAACCTTCAATTTTAAAATCAAGTGTAATTTGCCTCAAAAAATCAATTTGTTCTTCATGCGCACCTACAAGTTCATCATTCACTTGCGTTTTTCGCGCACTACGACCACGCAATTGGCCCATAAACAAGTGATTGGTTGTCGCTGAAAGCCACTTTGTGCGCTGTTCGTGCCAAAAATCAGTTGCTGGAATGAGTGTTACAGTACCAGGTAAAGGTGCAAAATTTTGATAAGGATTGATCTTTTCACAGGCCGTTATCAGTTCTTGTGCAATAATAACTTCATTATCCCAATCAAGCGTTACAGGATGTTTTAAATCAGCGTGATAAAAGGTTGGCTCAATAGCAAGTTGCAAAATACCACTACCAACTGCACCACTTTGGTTTTCTCCTACATCTCTAAAATCATCGTTAAGAAACGGATCTACAAACATTCCCTTTTTAGACACAGGCTCTCTCGAACCGACATTGTTTTTAATGCGCTCAAGCTGCATATTTCGCTCAAGGGATAAAATATGATTAAAATAGCGCCACATTTCATCATAAGACGCAACACGCGTACCATCATTGACAACAAGCGGAAAATCGATCCAATTATTAGTGATAGTTGCAAGTGACAAGACGTTATCAGGAACGCTTGGTGCCATCGGATGATCCACTGAAACGCCTTTTATATAAACAATATCGCCCTGAATATTCAGACCTATTCGATCAATACGGGGCAATTTATAAGAATAGCTGACAATAACATCTCCCCCTTCAGCTCCCCCTGATACAGTGATTTCCTCTGCTGTCACCCCATCAGCCACTCCATGGGCACGATAACGGTAGGTTACTGTATAAGTGCTACCAGGATCCGGCTCATCGCCAACTGGTGCCCAATCGATCGTATCCCCTGTTTTTTTAAAATCAGCACCCTCTTTAAATTCCTTTTTTCCTTGAACAATTTTGATGAAAGCTGTGATACTTTTATCAGGAAGACCATCACGTCCTGAAATCATTGCGCCGCGTGTCACATTGACTGTTTTTTCTTTCGTCAATAAAAGAGAATGAATAGCTGCAATGGGAGAAGAGTAAGCTTTAAATGTAAAGCTTGTCTCGCCTTCCTTTGTCGAAAAAATATGAGTCTCGCTTGGAACAATTCCTTCAGAAAACTCTTCTTGTTCTTCATGCCTTAAAGCAGCAAAGCGCTTGCGCTTAAAACCATTAATATTGGCTTCGCCTTCTTGAATGCTAAACACTTGCTTACCATCATTCGAACCTAACGCCGTCACACGGCAACCGTTGACAATATAATGGCCATGAGCACGATCATAAGTCGCAATTGCTTGCATTGTAGGCTCAAGCAAAGAAGGAGCTTTTTGATCAATAAGAATACCATCATGCAAAATATAAACTGGAAAAAAAACACCTTGCTGTTGATCGTCTTTCAGTGCCCATACAAGTCCTGCTGTCTCACGAGCTGCACCTGGTTCACCTTCTGCTAGTGTTCCTGGAATTTGCCCCAATAATTGAGAATCATCATCAGAAGTGATCCATTGTTTTTGAAGACGAACACCAATTTCAACGCGTCCAATCATAGAAATATTGTCTAAAATAGCTTCTGAAACTGGAAAAATATCCCCTGCAATGTAAATCTTACCATCCGTCAAAGTAACTTTCTTGCCGTCTTTATCAACGAAAGCATCCGCGCGCTCAATACGATCACCTTCTTTAGCAACAAGCCGACCTAAGCGGTCATGACGGCCTCTTATAATGGTTTGTAGTTCATTTAACTCACCACTTTGAAGAAACGATCGTTCTCCATAAAAAACAACGCTTTGCTGCTCATCTTTGCCTACAGATCTATCAATTGCAAATGGCAAACCACTTTCGTGCTTCATCTTAAAACCTCAACAAAATTTTGAATTGTTCACGAACATCCGCACGTAAAGGAATGTTGATGGGTGTTTGAATGATCTCAACACCCCCGATAATCTCATCAGGCTGAAGCCACAGCTTTCCTGGTTGCACATCTTTTTCAAGGCTGGCATGAATAAGAAGAGAGACAAAAGCAGCTTTCTTTCTATCCACATCATGAAAATCAGTTCTTGCTGCCAAAAAAAGCATAGACCCTGTTTCTGAAGGGCTAAATCTATTGCTTAAATGGCTATACACACCGTTCAAATCTTGTTTGACAGGCTGCACAATATTGCATCGTCTATAACCAAGAATAACCCCTTCCGCATCTTTGAGTACAAGGTATAAACAATGGTTCTTAAACCACAAAGCCATCAATATAATGCGCTCATGCTCTTTAACTGAGCGCCAAGGGAAATTTGCCATCTCCCATAGAGAATCCAGATCTTCCCAGCTTAACTCACCACTAACCTCATCAATCCAATTACCAATAAGTTCACCTTCTTCTTGGCTCAAAGTGTGGCTGATTTCTGTTGTCCTTCCGAAAGAAAACAGAGTACCATCTGCTGTCATACACGTACCGCTCTCAGCATCAAGCATAGCCTCATCAAGTTTCGCCATATTATTTGCAAAGGCTTCAACACTATAGCCATGAACAGCACGACGAAAATCAGAACGTAAACTCTTAGAAAGATTTATGATCGCTTCTATAGCTTCAAGACTTCTCTGTTCAGGCAATTGGTCAAAATGAAGCTGAAATGAATTCCACCATTTATGTCCTGCCCATGCCCCCTGAAAACGTGCTGAAAGCTTTAACCATTCAAGACCCCTATCGATGGCTGCTAAAGATCCGCGTACTCGCTGCCATTGAAGACCATTATCAAGTAAATCATAAAGATTTGGAACATAGAGAGTAAGTTCTCCAAGTCCATATTCTTCAATCAGCCATGGTAAAAAGCTTGGTGGTCTTATAACAAGCTTAGCGTTTGCAATCGCTGAAGCGGAACTATCAATATTTTTGTGAAAATCACAGGCATCTGCTAAGTGTTTCTCAAACTCTGTCGCATTAGTCGGCAGTAAATAACCAACCATTAACGCGCATGTCCTTTGAAGTTTAATGTGACTTTGCCAATGGATAAAACTTCTTCATCTAATACAGAAATATCTTGTATTGGATTAGCAGCAATAACTTTCTGTACACCAGGCACCATTAATTTTGATGTCCACCACGACAAACTCAATTCACGACCAAGAGCTTGTTCTTTTCTCCATGCTGCTCGTAAATTCTCTTTCAATTGTGTTAAAATTTCTAAGGATATTGCGGGTAAGAGCCAAATATCTGCTTCAAAATCAATAATTTTCGTTACAGCAGCATGAACAATAATCGTATCATTCGCCATAATCACGTTTTTATCGTGAAGTGCTTCTGAAACTTTTTTTAACAAATCCTCAGAGGCCGTACCTTCTTCATCATGACCAAAAACAGCAACATGGATTGTTGGATCTTTTCCTCTGCGGTAAATGATGGCATCCTTTACGCGGTTATCCGCCGACATCGCTACAAATTTGTAATAGGGCTCTGTTCCTCCTCCTTTACCACCGCGTGCATGAAGGCGAATACGTTCGCGGTACCTTTCATCACTCTCAGTATCCATCCTTTGAACACCATGCCAATCCCCCAAAGCATTTAGATAATCTCCTGATGCAAAATCAAGGATAGTGTTTCGTGCAGCCTCGTTAATACGCTGCCGTAAAAGCAATTCTCTATAGCTAAAAGCTTCAATAACTTTTGCTGCTGGATCACTTTCTAAGAAAGTATAACCAGGCAAAAGACTTTTTAAATGCTCAAACGCCGCTGCTCTAATTTCTTCAAAAGAAGCTTCTGAAATGATTTCTGGTTTTGTAAAATCTGTATTCATCCAACAAGTAATCTTTCTAGCTTGATAGGTGTGCCATTAGGCAAAAATATTCCTTCAACGGATAAAGAAATCTTTCCAAGCTCAATCAATTGATAATCAATTCGTTCAAGCTTAAAGCGTGGCTCCCACTTATCCAAAGCCTCAGCAATAGCCGCATAAAGTGAAACAGAAAATTTATCATTGATGGGAACATCGACAAGATTAGGAACATTAGATCCATAATCACGGCGCATAACACGCGTACCTATCCGCGTTGACAAAATATCGATAATCGATTGCCGCAAGTGATCAAGACCAGTCAATGTCTTTCCTGTTGTTCGGTCCATTCCTATTATCAATTAGGACCTCCCGTTGCAGAACCACCCGGTGCAACGCCACCATGAATATGGCTGCTGCCAACATTCATGCCATTATGTTTCAAACAACCAGAATTAATCACAACATCACTGCCAGCTTGTAAAGCAATACGGCCATCAGCACTCAAAGTAAGATCACTTTTTGAAATAATTTTGAGGCCATCAGGCGCTGTAAGCTCTAATGCACCACCATTGCCTTTAATTGATACGCCATCAGAAATGGTAAGAGAAAATATCCCTTCTGATTGAAGATGAATGCCATAGGTACTTGTTTCATCATCATATTCAATCACCGTTCCATCAGGATAAATGGTTTTGTGAACGCTGCCTTTATCAGCCACTTGAGTTGCGTCTGTATGAATAGAACCAACAATAATTCCCTGTGATAAATCGCCTGATGACGACACAACAACGACTTGCTCACCAATATCGCGTCCCTCATAGACACGTGTCTTTCCGGCTCTTACTTGGCAATCAGCAAGCCAATCACTGATTACAGAACCACTTTGGATACGATAGCGTGCGTTTTTATGGTCGACATGGCTAATCTTGCCAACAATAACCATATTGGCCACACGCCGTTTGAGATCCGTAATGTCTTTATCGCGCCGTTCAAGCATGAATATTCCCGATTTTTTGGTACTTGTCTTCGTTTCCTCTGCCTGTCTCGGGATCGAGACCAACGAAAAGTGTCTTCAATGTTTCTGCTGCTTCTTCTGGATGCGGAATATGCGTCACATAGGTGACCTCGAATGTTAAAATAGAGCCATGAAGCGCTACTGAGCCATTGTCACCAAATGCCATCGCAATATTTTGCAAACGGCATGTCTCAACTGTGTTTTTTAAATTTGGGTGGACATGGAAAATATCTTCAACGGTCGATGCCAATTCATCGACAAAGCGTGCACCATCATCACCTGTTGCATAGCATTCAACATCAACTGTCAAAACACGCCGCCGCATGCCATAATCATGCTGATAGGTCTCATCAATGCTTTCGCTTTGAGTCGACACATTAATGGCAGGCATCTTCTCAAGAAAAAAATTGAAATCACGCATATTGAAAACATTTTCGCCAGCAGATGTTTTTGCTTTTTTGATTAGCTTAACAAACGTTTCTCTAATCGTCTCTCTAGAGTGCATTCATATTCCTTGATTGTGCTGATCAATAGACGCGTCAACATCTTCCTCGTCCTAAAGGGAGAGAATTCCCAATGCGCTCAGACCATAATATTGAGCTATTCCTGAACTGAAATGCGTCATAGAGTTTTGCCCTTGGCGATATTGCATCGCTTCTTTACAGGATAATCCAGTCTGTTCTACCTTTAGAACATTGATCGTTCCTAAGTCTAAGGATGGCTATACAGCCCGCACTATTCTTCCTCGCTTTGAATAGCAAAATCCGTCGCACAACAAATTAATATTAAAGGTCATCTAAATTGACTCTAATACGTTTTGCAGGATTTTTTAGACGTTCACGAACAACCGCTAAAATATCATCATCTTCGTCGTTACTACTCATCACGTTGATATTCTCCTCGCCCTGAATAGAAAGATTTTACAACACTCGGAGTTACGACACAACAGACAAAGGTGCGTCACGTAAGATAAGTTTATACATACCCGACTCTGAAGCTTTAACATCCTTTACAAGAAAGCGCTCTTGAGAAGAGAAGCTCCCATTCTTTGCACTTCCTTCAGGGAATTTAACAATAACAACATCCTCAGCTTTTGGTGGTAATCCACCAATATCGTTGATACAAACATCAAGCTCTTTTCTAGAGATCGTCGTAGCTATCCTACCACCAGCTTCAGATTCTGAATGCTTAATGCCGTAAATTGCCGTTATGTGAAAAGATTCATTAGTATCTGTTCGAGTATAGATAACGGGCTGTCCAAAGGTGCACCGCACATCTTCAACCATTTTGTTTAACAGCCCGTGCCAAAGACCCATCATTTGCCTTTAGCAACAGCTTTAAACAACATTTCAGGGCGCGTACAAATATAGAGCGGATAGCTGTAAACCTCAGGTTTGACCCATGCGTTACGCTCATGATCTGCAATGAGGATAGTGTAAAGAGGTCTTCCGACCGTGTTAACAAAGTCTAAGCTTTCCCCAGGAGAAAAGGTTTTCTGGAAAACACCAGGAGCATCAACAGGGAAAAACTGACATTCATCGGGTTTAATCCCTATAGCACGTTTTGTACCAGCCTTAGCACTCACATTATAATTGTGAATGCTGCGATAATTGATGAATGTCACACCTGCAAAGTCAAAACTTCCAAAACTTCCTGATCCAATAGCGCTTGGCGTTGCCACACCACCTGCACTATTTAACGTTTGTGCTAAAGCTGTATTTAAATAGGTTTCACGAATTGTTTTGTGATTTTTGAGTTTAGAAAAGAATTCATTGCCACAAAGTCCAACAATCCGCGAGCGATCAGAAAACGCACCATTTGAAGCCTCAATCATCCTGACAATGACTTGATCAACAATATCAGCAACGTTTGTTGTTTCTAAGTCAAGTTTGAAATCAACAGGCTTTGGTGGTGTAATCTCCCATTCCTTGTACCAATCGACAATCACTGTCCCATCGGCATCAAGAACAACACCTTGAACAGCTCCAAGCTGCATATTTTCCCACGTTAATTCAATTTCTGAAATCAACTTTTTTTGTTTTTTAGCGATATATTTCATCGCCGTTTCCAGCTGATCTTCTGTACCAAATTCTCGTCTATCTTGGATTTCTTCAGCTTTTACTGTATCACTTTTGGCAATACGTGTTGTCCGAAAAAACCTTATATTACGGCCATTTCTATCGCCCTCAGCCAAAGGCGCACCACGTTCACTCGTTTGAATAAGTGCAAGTGTATTATCACACCTCTCAACACCAACAACTGTCGTGCTTGTGTCAACTTCCTCAAAAAGATTAAGAGAGCTCACTAAACCAGGTTTAAATTCATAATTCTCAATAGCCTTCATCATCGTCACTGCCGAGAAAGCATCGTGCTTAAAAAAATTCATATCCATAGGTGCTCTTTCCTCTACCGTAAAATAATCTTATTCTTTTTTTCTAAGGACTGAATAGCTGCATGCTTTTTCTCCTCAGTGATTGTTGTAGGCCAAATCAATTCAGAAGCCTTCACAGTGCTCAAACGCGCTGTAATTGTTGCACGTTGATCTTCTTCTGTTGCATCAACATTAGAGTAAGAGATCCCCGCCGCTACTTCACTGCCATCCTGTGCTACAGGGTTAAGCGGTACATATTTTTGGGTTTTTGTTATCATCCCCATGACAGTTCCTGCCGCAATTTCTGCTCCTGATAAGAAAATAACCTCTTCATTCGACATATCAGGATCGTAACGTCCAAGATAAGCGCCACTGCGTACATTCTCATAAAAAATATTGCTCATTTTCCTACTTTCCAATTATTGACTTCCAAGCCGCTGCCCATTTTGCATGAACAGTCGCTTTATTATTTCCTTCTCGTTGCGAAACGTACGGTGATATTTGCAATGAAGCACTTTTAGATATGGCAGTATCCAAAACAATCTGTTTAGCCTTTTCTAAGCTGATACCGTTTTGAATAGCTTTCTCTGCGTCAAAAGAAACCCCTAAGCGTTTTGCTTGCTTTTCAAGCACAGTTAGTGCTTGAGTGCGTTTTCTTTCCTGTCTAAGCGCTGCTTGAATGCCTTTGTGTTTATCTTCGTCGTCACCTTCATCTTCGTCCTCATCTTTGTCTTCTTCATCGTCAAAGGATTCGGTATTAATGCTAAAGTTGACTGCGTCTTTTTCATCATTTCCATGGATGATGTCGACAATCCTCTCCTCTTCCTCATCGTCGATATAATTTTCTTCTGCCCGATATTTTGTGTGTCCCATGTATCTTTTCCTTTCGTTAAATGCGTAGATACTTTTTGTTCACCTACAGAAACAGCAAGCTCTTCCAAAGCCTGCTCTAACGTCCCTTGATGATCTGCTAAACCAAGCTCGATAGCTTGAGTGCCTATAAAAGTTTCTGCTTTCGTATTGCGAATTGCAGCGATGCTCATGGGTCTGTTTTCGGCAACTAAATCGACAAATATCTCATAAAGAAGCGCGCAATCTGCTTGCATTTTTTCAAGCGCTTTATCAGCCAATGGTTCGTGAGGATTGCCGTGAACTTTATGATCTCCTTCAAAAACAAAGGTCCATTTATGCCCGTCTTTTTCATCAGCACGTGACTGATCAAGATGCGCACAAACGACTCCAATCGACCCAACAAAGCCCGTACGTGCGATCCATATTTGAGAGGCTGCACAAGCAATCGCATAAGCTGCTGAACAGGCAAATTCATTTGCATGTGCCCAAACAGGTTTACCGTACTGTTGTGACAATGCTCGGAACTCTTCAACCAAATCAAATACACCACCTGCTTCACCGCCGCCGCTATCAATATCCAATAAAACAGCACGAACATCGGATTGCTGGATGGCTTCTCGAAAAGATGCGCGCAAACCTTCATAAGACGTTAGACCAGACATCGCTCCAAGCCATGCACCACGGCGTACAAGCGTACCGTGAACTGGAATGATAGCCACTTGGTTTTTTACTGCATAAGCCTCTGGCGGTTTTAAATGAGAAATATCTTCTTGCGAAAAGGCACCTATGGGAAATTTGCCTCCTTCAAAAATACGTGGTGCAATCGCATTCAGAATGATATCAAGCTTTGTTGAGGCGAGCATATGGGGAACACCAAAAAGGCGCGATACCAGAAACGGCATATCAAAACTATTCATCATGCGTATGAGATTCACTGCCCTGATTTTTTTCATAATCATCGTCAGAGTTCACGAGATCAAGGGCTTGATGCTTAAAATAAGAATCGACAACATCTGTATCAAAGATTAAGCCACGCTTTTGAGCGTCTTTTCGTTCTTCTTCAAATTCTGCATTTATATTGTCCATATCGTAACCACGCTCTGCAATTGCCATACGTCGCGTCTTTAAACCCGCTCTAATTTCCTCTTTTTCAGCGGCGATATCTTTATTTGGATCAATCATTTCAAGCGGAGATGCAAAACTTTCACATTGCAGCCACGGTAAAGGATCATCCTCCCAGCCTGGCAAATCAATACGCTTAGCAAGCACTGCCATTTCAACGAAGCGTTCCCAAACAATGCGATTAAACTGAAATCCAATAATGTGTTCACGCCATTGTTTAACATGACGCCTAAATTGGATAATGGCGGTTCGAACATTTGAGAAATTACCACGCGTCACATCACCTGTGACAACAGCATAAGGCATACTCAAAGCCGAACAAATTTTGAGACTTGTTCTATATTGAAAAGGTTCATATGAGCCTCCTACTTCAACAGGAGATGAAAACTTGATATCCTTGTTCCCTATGTCACAAACTCCAGAGGGAGATAATGTCGGTAATTCAGGTGATTGTTCGGTTTTGATGTCATCACGATTATCTGTCAAAGAAGCATCGTTGGAATGAGGACTTGTGATGAAGCCCATAAAAAGAGCTGATGTTCTTTTACGATCCAGTTCTGCATCGTCGTAAGAATCCAACTGAAAAATCTTCGTCATACAACGTGTAACCTTTGGTGAACCACGCAACTGTCCTGCAACACGGCGTTCTTTGATATGAATAACCATTTCTGCTGGTACTCTAATACGCTCTTGGCTTTTCAAGGCGACATTAGGCGGACAATCATCATAAGGGTGGCGAGCCCAAAAGTGATAAGCAACACGCTTGCCACTTGCATTGAACTCGATGCCCATACGAATATAATTTCCTTCAATTTCTGCGGGCCCACTATAGGTTAAGTCCAACATCTCAGAAGGATAAACTTGCAATTGAAGAGGAACCCCAGACCGACCGTAAAGATCGACATAATGCAACCTAACAAAGCACTCACCTGTTAAAAAAACTTCACGAGTTATTGTGGCCTGAAGACCATAAAAGCTTGCATCCTCATCATAATCAGCCTCATCAACCCATTGCCACCACAAATTTAAGAGACTTTTCTTTTCTTCCCGAAAACCTTCAATTCTAGGATAAGGCTTGATACCATCACTTACAGCTGCTGAAACCCATTCCTCAGTTGCTGAACCATAAAGAGGCTCATTGTCATATAACCATCTGGATCGTGCAATAATGGTATCACCTGCTGCTTCAATGGCTCGATTGATGTGGTTTTTTGCAGGATTAAAACCGCGCAAACGATAGCTTTTACTAGCAGCTTCAAAAGGAGGATTATGACGCAATGTACTACGAAAGAAATCTGTGATGCCATTTAAAAAGCTAGCCATTAATAACCTCGTGATGTATTAAAATGGAAGACGTGCAAACGCTTATTACGGTGCCCTTCAAGAGCTGCTATTTGTACGTCGAGCATCTCAAGAGCTGTGCGTATATCTTCAACAGAGCGGTTATTGACTTGCTTGTCTCCATGCCGCACCGATTGCGCACCTGAATAAAGAGAATCTTCAAGTTGTTCTCTTCGTTTTTTTAACTCAGCAAGTCTTGTCAAGACTTCACTCATTCATCCACCAATCTCCTCGTAAATAAGGACTTATCGACATTTTATATTGTTTTTTGGGAGGCTTGATCCTTTGAGCTATTTTTGGAGACTGTTCCAATGCTGAATGCTCTGAAGAAGTTTCAACACTTTTCAGTTTTTCCAAGCGTTCTTCCAAGATATCAACTTCTCGATTAAGGTTCAGGCCTGCTGAAATTAAACCTTGCAAAGCCGCATAAGCATAAACACGGCAATCCAAAGCTTCGTTTCTTGCCTTTTCACTTTTCTGCCATTCAATCCGCTTAAAACCTTTAAAATATTTGATGACTTTTCTTTCAGAAGTCAGTTGCTCAAAATACTCTTTATCAAGGTTCATATGAAAGTGTGTTGCACCAGATCCTGAGACCTCAGGTCCCGATTTCTTAAACCGTGCAGTGATGATGTCTTTAGCTGCATCAACACCAATAATGTACAAATTAATCTGCCCTTTATTATTTCTACTCGGTCGGCGTGGCCATACAGGACGCGAACCAGCATGTCCCTTAACTCCCCATATGCGACGCCCTTCTCGGGGACGGATATAATTGTAAACAGCTTGTGTATGACTGCCCCCTGTATCAATACAAGCAGCTGTTATCCGAATGCCATTTTTGTACCCAGGATGTGGCCATGTTTTAGAAAGATACGCATCAAGTTGTTCCCAGATTTCAATGGAAGAGGGATCGCCTGGGATCACCTGATAATCAATATTCCAGCTTTCTTCACCACGCCCCCATGCAACAACTTCAAGCTCTAATCGATCATTTTGTACATCAATCCCTGCTGTCAACAACACCGCTTGTGATGGAGCAAGAGAATAATCCTCACGCTGAGCATAAAGGCTATCAGGATCGACAACTTCCCCAGACCTGTCTTCCCATGGTTCTCCGAGAACTGTGTTAACAAATGGCTGCAAAAGAGCAGGATCATCTTTGGCATTTAAAAATTCGCGAGCACATTCTCCCCAAGTTAACCATGGAGAATACAGTGCTGAAATGTGATAAGAACGCAAATTAGGCCTGCTTGACTCCTTGGTCGCTACCCAGCAAGCTCCCTTTTCTTCTGCCATTAAGTCAGATTTGCGATGCTCAGCATGTGCATGCCCACAGTGTACGCAAACAAAAACAGCCTGTTCAGGAGCCCCTTGAGGCCATTTAATTTGTCCCCAAACAATGGGCTGTAACGTGCCACACCCATCGCAAGGAACGTTGTAATATCTCTGATCACCAAGAGCAAAATCCTTCGCGATACGGCTTGTGTCTCGGTGTGTTGGCGTCGATAATTTGAAAATCTTTCGCTGAACAAAAGTTGATGTGCGCCTTTCAGCAAGAGTCACCGGATCACCCTCATTATCCACGTTTAATGGATAAGAATCCACCTCATCAAGGATCAAATAGCGAATGGGAACTGAACGCAATCCAGCAGCACTGTTTGCTCCTGTTAACATCAACGTCCCACCATCAAACTCCTTAGAAAACATCGTATTTCCGCTATCTCTAGCGCGCGCAGGAGCAATACGTTCTCCTAAAGCTGGACTGGCTTTAATCATTGGGTCAAGACGTAGCTTAGATAGCTTCTTAGCTGTTTCAACCGTAGGCATTACATAAAGAGCTGGTCCAGGACTATGATGAATAGCATAACCACAGAAGTTCAATCCTGCCTCCGACATTCCGACTTGAGCACCCTTCATCACAATGGTTGTTTCAATTGGCACATAAGACGAGAGGCAATCCATGATTTCGCGTAAGTATGGTGTACGCTTGGTCCGCCATAATCCTGTTTCAGCACTTGCTACTGTATTAAGATATCTATTTTTATCTGCCCACTCCGAAACTGTGTAAGGAGGATCAGGCCGACGTGCTTCATTTGCATGTGCAAAAAATAACTCTGCTCCAGAAAGCATGTTAAATACATTTTCTGTCATGTTTTAATTGCTTTCTTCAGAGGACTCAGAATTACCAAAAGGAACAAGAACAATCGCCTCGAGTAAAGCTTTGCGCATGCAATGATCAATGGCACCAATAAGGCTTGCAGCATCACAATCAACTTGAGCTGCAATCCCGGCTCCAAACCGATTGGCAAACCCTAACACCGTATCACGATGAGCTCTTCCAAAAGCACGCGCCGCTTTCTTTACTTCTTCTCGGTCAACTGTCGTTTCACGCAACCTCTCGAGAGCAATCTTTTCGCTTGCAAGCGCAACTTGCATTCTTTCCAGTTTAATCTTGTATTCATTAGCTCCGTCTGCAGACTCTTGTTTAATTTTTGCTGGATGCTGGTCATCAGGTATCACAACAGATTGCGTTCGCTTTGTTGGATTTTCATTCCATATAGCTGCTGCGAGGATTTCATTCACTGAACCATCTTCAAAAATCGCCTCATCAAATTTTCCAGTTTTAAATCGAGAAACAACAGCATTGTTAGAGACAAGCATTTTCTTCGCAAAAGCTCGAACAGACATACCTTGACGATTCTTTTTATTCATTTCCGCCACCTTTTAATTTTGCCTAAATTTAACTTGGTGCCTAAGTGAGCTTCATATGAGAAAAAACTTATTTTGTAGCCCAATTGTGCCATATAATAAAAAATGAAGGACAATCAGAAAGGATTTAGCAATGAGTTCAACTGAAATTGTACGTGCACGAGTTGATGAAAATTTAAAGAAAGAAGCAAGTACAATACTTGCAACTATGGGGCTTACCATATCTGATTTTGTACGCATTGGTTTAGCTAAAGTCGTGAGTGAGCAAGGATTACCATTTGAGATGCGTGCACCTAATCAGTTAACAGCCAAAACACTTAACAAAAGCGAAAATAGAGAAAATTTACACGAAGCAAAAAATATAGAGGCATTATTTAATCAATTGGATATTTAATGTTAAAAATATTTTATTCGAGCCCAAAAAAGGCTGGTGTCCAATTCCAGCCTTTGTTCTTTCTTATTCATTAATGGCAAAGTGCCTTATCTAAATCCTGGCTATAAGCCTTCAACCAAGGATCAAAACTTGGAGACAATTCTGAATCCCCAAAATTTGTCAAAACGGCCAAAATCTTAAAAGCATTCGGAACTTCATCCTGAAGTTTTAACATTAAAGCTATTTCTACCTCATCCATAAGATCAACCAAGGCTGTGCATTCTTCATCTTCAATGTCTTCACGATTAGAAAGCTGAGACAGCTTCATCCACAAATCGCATAAAAAATTGGTGTCTATCTTCATTGCACACCTCCATGGAATTGCTCTCTCAAGCTTGCCAATCCATCAGCAGTGATTTTAGCTGAGGAAACTATTTTTTCTGTCCCATCAGGTTTGTGAATAGTCAGAGTTGAACAATCCATCAGACCTTTCTTGATTTTATCCTGATAAGGCAATAGCGGAGCACCTGGAACACGTCTATAAACCCAATTATGACTCCACAAATAGTGAATGAAATCCTTTGGTCTCATCTCCAATACCTTTGCTGCTTCAATGATACCGAATAGACCATCACTCCGCTTTAAGCTTTCAAGGGCTTTTGCTTTTGGTTCTAATTTAGCAATGACATTGTCTTTGCGTTCATTCTCGCTTTTTAGATACGTCAAGACACCAAGCACAGCTTCTGGGCTGGAGTAGTCAACGCGAGGTGCTGCTATTTGTTTTGCATGCTGTTCACACTCGATAAAATATTGGCGTGCTTGTTTTCCTTTCTCGTTCCTTTCAACCATGGCAAGTTCTTTTGCCATATCTAAAGTGAGATAATATTCCATACTTGAACGACCACCTTTAGGTTTCGCTAAAATTTTAGCGAAACTCATAAAATCTTGATTTTCTTGGAAATTATACTCCTTAATACGGTTTTTAATCCAATCTCTAAAATGAGATGTCACTTCCAAAAACACATGCAATTCACGTGCATTTACAGTTTGAACAGTTTCCTGCCCAACAGTTTGTTCTGATATTTCTATAAGAGCGTTCATGATGAACTCCTATGCAGTTAGATGTTTTTCATTGACACCTAAAAGGTATCGGGCGCTGAAAAACACGGTGCATAGTCCGTCGTTACACTTTCCCTGTGAAGGTATTTTATGGCGTAACCACACCCGACAAAGTCATTGTATGCTACAAACACACAACGAGTCAAAGTCTTTGATACGCGGAAAAGAGATTGTTTCGGCAATCTATCCGCTATGCACTTAAGGTGTTTTTCAAGCACCTGACGCGAAAGTTTCATATTGAAACAACATTGTCAAGGGAAAAGTACGAAACAGAACGCAATTTGTGAAGTCGAGCAATTAATCGAAATACTAAGTATTATTCCTGAGTGTCGTAAAACCTCATACTTCAAGGGAGAAGAAGATGTGTAATGTAGTGCTACACTGTAAACACGATCTGATCTACCTGCGATAACAGAAGATAAATTTCGCTCATTCTATTTTTTCTAACCTAAACCGCTACAGACAACAGTGCCTCTTTTTCATAAAAGCGTGCGCTTTCACGAAATAATAAACTTCTCTTATTTAGAAAAATCTACACTGCCATTTTTGGAACACTTCATGTACATTGTGTATCCTCGAGATTCCGAGTAACGGCTAAAGCGTTGACACTTATGCTCCCTAATTTTTTCTTTAAAGATATCGAATTTCCTCAAACTCTTATACATTTCCAATTTCATCATAAAATCAGAACGAGGATTCATGCTTTCAGCATAAGCCTCGTACTTGTTAGCCTCTGCTACTGAACAAAAAGCGGTCGAACACAAAGTTAAAGCCAAAACAAAACGTTTCACCGAGATAAACTCCCCACCCAAAAAATAATTATATAAACAACAAAATTGGGAAAAGTACGAAATAGAACGCAATTTGTGAAGTCGAGTAATTAATCGAAATACTACGCCTTATATCTTCACCCTAAAAAGGATGAGGTTTTACAGCGATTTAAGGACATTCCTCATTGGTTTAATTTGTACATTGTACAGTCAATTTTAAAATTCTATCGCTAGCGATCCATTGCGCTGCCATGCCCCGCAATAGACCCAACCTCTTCGGGAGTACCTTTTAAAAAATTCAACGTTTTTTCTGAAAAATACATTTATTTTGGGCATCGTAAAAGCGTATCTTTTATGGTGAGGAATATATTAAATTCTGAAATTCCTTGACTTAGTCCCAAAGCGGGACTATCTTGTATAAAAGTCAGGATAAATTGATGAAGATTATTAAAATTTCCGTACTTCAATCTTTTTGGATGCAATATCCTGATGCTGAGCAACCATTAAAAGCGTGGGTAGATGAAGCTAAAAATGCGCAGTGGCGCTCTCCTCATGATATTAAAGAAAAATATAAAAACGCAAGCATACTCAAAAATAATCGCGTCGTTTTTAATATTAAAGGCAATGAGTATCGTTTAATTGTATCAATTTTTTATCCAGCGGGATGGCTTTGTATAAAATTCATAGGCACGCATAAGCAGTACGATACTATTGATGCCAATATTATAGAATTAAAGGAGTTCAAGAAATGAACATCAAACCTATTCGTACTGAAGAAGATTACAAAGAAGCTTTAGAAATTATCTCTGCACTGTTTGACAATCCACCCGAAATTAATACAGAAGAGTTTGATAAAATGGAGATACTTGTTTTGTTAATCGAAGCTTACGAGACCAAACATTATCCAGTTTCTCCTCCTCATCCAACTGAAGCTATTAAATTCAGAATGGAACAAATGAACTTAAGCGCTAAAGACTTAGTTCCTGCAATTGGTCACTTAAACCGCGTTTATGAAATATTGAGCGGCAAAAGAAAATTAACGCTACGTATGATTAAAAACTTGCACCAACAATTTAATATCCCATTGGAAAGTCTCATCGCTTAAATATTTAACCTTAGCATGACAATCGCTATGTCATACCTTGAAGAACAAGATTTTAAAGCACTCAGGATAATCACTAAAATTAACCAACTCAAATTTGATGAGACCTCACAACATATTCCTGACGAGCGAGCTGTCGCCGTATATTGGCAGTCAATCGTTCATTGGCATATTGTTCAACCGGGCACACAACATCTTGCTTAGACATAACGTAAGCAATTGATGTTCCTTCTTTCTTTTCAATGGGATATCTATCTCCATCAATTCTTGCAAAGACATTCCCTCCCATTTTTAAGTCAACACGCTGTGGAAATTTGCCGCCTTGAATAAAGCCATTAGGCATTATTTCTCTTTTTCCAAAAATCTTATAAACTACGCCCCGTCTTGTTTCTCGAGCTTTAAAGATTTTAAGAGGCAACGGTGATCCAGAACCACGTATATTAGCCTCTAGATTTTCTGCGGTAGCTTTTGTGCTAACGTAAACGCCTTTCTTTACACGTTTTGGCGGTATTGATGCAATCTTCGCAACTTTCTGCTCGGTGAAGCGCTCAACTTGTTTTGCTGTATCATTGACAGCATTTCGTAATGCCCAATGAAGACGTGGTGCTTGAAGCATTGTCATCATTTCGTTGACTTGCTTGGAATACCACTTTGCGTGAATAGTTAATTTCAAGTTTTAGGATTTCTTTGTTGTTTGCGTTGACCGCTTGCTTGTTGTCGTTGCCTTATACGGATGAGTCTCTTCTTGAGAAACGATATCCTGCTTTAGTATTTCATTTGTAATTACAAATTCCTGAAAAGGTTTTGCAGCATTAGCTCGTTTAAGACGTGCGTAGACTATACTAGAAATTTCAACGAATGGAGTATTTGGAGTTGAAGGCTCAAAACGAATAATGTCTTTGTTGTCGCCAATAACACACATTGGCCTGGTGATGATCGCTTTCATCATTGCTCCTTTTGGTGGATATTAAATGACGTATTTTATGACTTATTGAACAAATACTAATTGGAAAATGAAACAGCCAATTTCTGTCAAAAACACCAGATTTCTGGGCTATACAGAAAGACTATACTTTGCTCAATTTTAAATGATTTTTGAATTTTGGACACAATTCAACTAGTGCCGTGGTGTCATTAAATACGATTTTTCATATCATGTCAACAAAAAAATCTATATCTTGTATTTTTATCTCTAAAGCCTCAAAATATTGCTCTTCAAGACAAGGAGAATGTTAACTAAGTATTAAGCTCATGACGCGCTGCCGTTGCTAGAAAAGCAGATCTGGTTAAGTCTCTCTCTTGTGCGCAATTGTCGATCGCGCGTAAAAGTCCTCTCTCAATTGAGATATTCGTGCGCACAACTTCTGCATCATTTTCAACAAACGGAATTTGTACTAAAAACGCCCCTTCTGATAAAGCTTCTTTAACAAAATCTTGCTGCATTACATTTTGAAATTTTAATGGTTCTGGCACCTTATCTAAGTCTTCGCAATAAAGCTGAAGAGCCTCAATAGCATTTGCAATTAAATCTTCTTCTTGATCAGCTGCAGAAAAAACTCCTTCAAAATCAGGAAATTGAACACCAAAAGCAGAGCCTTCATCTTTACGAACAAGAGCAAAAAATCTTTTCATTCTTCTTCTCCTTCTTTTGGCTACCCAACCTGTTTTGCAATAGAATTATCCTGGGCGCCATAAGACCTTGTTCTTCAGAGAGAAATTTGCCACGCAATGGATTAAGCCATACATTTAAATTTGTCTATTTTAGCAAATTCTTCTGCTTTTTCCGCTTGCAATATATTAACATCATAAGCAGCTTGCATGTTTAGCCAAAATTCAGCTGTGGTATCAAAAAAATAAGCTAACCTTACTGCTGTATCAGGGGTTATAGGACTATTTTCAGCGACAATACGCTCTATGCGCGTGCGTGGAACATTTAATGCTTTTGCAAGCGCATAAGCAGAAAGAGCATATTCTTTTAAATATTCTTCGCGCAAAATTTCTCCTGGGTGAATGGCTATATAATTTTTCATCTCAAGCTCCTATAGATTAATGATAATCTACAATTTCAACTTTATAAGCGCCATTAGAACGCCACTCAAAACAAATACGAAATTGGTCATTAATACGGATGGAATATTGGCCTTGGCGGTCACCTTTCAATGCTTCTAAACGATTGCCTGGAGGACTACGCAGATCCTTAAGTTCAACAGCTTTATCCAGCATGAACAATTTTCTTTGAGCTGTACGCACTAAAGACACAGGAAAACTTTTGGGCGGATTTCCTTCTAAAAGATCCTTACATCGCTTATCAGCAAAGGATTCGATCACTATATTACTTTCATTTCACTGTTTTATGTATCATAACATGATACCAATCTAAAGGAAAGGACAAAATTGATATCCTCTTTCTTGTAGAACAAGGTTTTATAGCACTCAAGGTAATTCTAATAATGAGAAAAGGCTGGTGTTCAATTCCAGCCTTTATTCTTTCTTATTCATTAATGGCAAAGTGCCTTATCTAAATCCTGGCTATAAGCCTTCAACCAAGGATCAAAACTTGGAGACAATTCTGAATCTCCAAAATTTGTCAAAACGGCCAAAATCTTAAAAGCATTCGGAACTTCATCCTGAAGTTTTAACATTAAAGCTATTTCTACCTCATCCATAAGATCAACCAAGGCTGTGCATTCTTCATCTTCAATGTCTTCACGATTAGAAAGCTGAGACAGCTTCATCCACAAATCGCATAAAAAATTGGTGTCTATCTTCATTGCACACCTCCATGGAATTGCTCTCTCAAGCTCGCCAATCCATCAGCAGTGATTTTAGCTGAAGAAACTATTTTTTCTGTCCCATCAGGTTTGTGAATAGTCAGAGTTGAGCAGTCCATCAGACCTTTCTTGATTTTATCCTGATACGGTAATAACGGAGCACCTGGAACACGTCTATAAACCCAATTATGACTCCACAAATAGTGAATGAAATCCTTTGGTCTCATCTCCAATACCTTTGCTGCTTCAATGATACCGAATAGACCATCACTCCGCTTTAAGCTTTCAAGGGCTTTTGCCTTTGGTTCTAATTTAGCAATGACATTGTCTTTGCGTTCATTCTCGCTTTTTAGATACGTCAAGACACCAAGAACTGCTTCTGGACTGGAGTAGTCAACGCAAGGTGCTGCTATTTGTTTTGCACGCTGTTCACACTCGATAAAATATTGGCGTGCTTGTTTTCCTTTCTCGTTCCTTTCAACCATGGCAAGTTCTTTTGCCATATCTAAAGTGAGATAATACTCCATACTTGAACGACCACCTTTAGGTTTCGCTAAAATTTTAGCGAAACTCATAAAATCTTGATTTTCTTGGAAATTATACTCCTTAATACGGTTTTTAATCCAATCTCTAAAATGAGATGTAACTTCCAAAAACACATGCAATTCACGTGCATTTACAGTTTGAACAGTTTCCTGCCCAACAGTTTGTTCTGATATTTCTATAAGAGTGTTCATGATGAACTCCTGTGAAGTTAGAGGTTTTCTATTGACACCTTAAAAAGGTATCGGGTGCTAGAAAACACGGTTCACAGTCCGTCGTTACACCTTCCCCACGAGGGTATTGTATAGCGCAACCACACCCGACAAGCATATTGTATGCTACAAACATACAATGAGTCAAAGCCTTTGATGTGCGGAAAAGACAATTGTTTCGGCAATCTATCCGCTGCGAACTTAAGGTGTTTTCTATGCACCTGACGCGAAAGTTTCATATTGAAACAACATTGTCAAGAAAAAAGTATGAAATCCGCTTTAAGCTTTCAAGGGCTTTTGCCTTTGGTTGTAATTCAGCAATGACATTGTCTTTACGTTCATTCTCATTTTTTAGATATGTCAAGACACCAAGCACAGCTTCTGGACTGGAGTAGTCAACGCAAGGTGCTTCTACTTGCGCTTCTAGTGCCTGCCAGCGGTCAATGATCTTTGCACGCAATGCCGTGCTATAACCTGAAACAAGAACTAAACATTCACGTTTAGGAAGATGATGGCAGTGTTGAGGTCGACTCCGCGCATCTAAATAAATGTCCTCAAATTTGAGGATATCTCTTTTAGGATATAATTCTTCTAACATTTGCTTAATGTCACGCCTTACATGATCATGTCTTTTTCCGCACAAATCGGCAATCTCACGGCTAGACATAGTCTGAACTGTTGCACTATTATTAACAGCGCTTTCTGTAGTTTCTATAAGAGTGTTCATGATGAACTCCTGTGGTTAGATGTTTCTTAATGACACTCTAAAAGAGTATCGGGCGCTAAGAAACACGGCCACAAGCCCGTCGCTACGCTTTTCCTGTGAGGGTATTGTATAGCATAGCTACACCCGACACGCGTATTGTATGTTACAAGCACACCACGAGTCAAAGTTTTTAATGTGCGGGAAACGATCGTCTCGGCAATCTATCCGCTTGTGGATTTAAGGCGTTTCTTAGGCACCTGGCTCGAGAGTTTCATATTGAAACAACATTGTCAAGAGAAAAGTATGAAACAGGATGCTATTTGTGAGGTTGAGGCATTAATTGCAACACTGGGTATTATTTACTTCCAAGTTTTTTGTGAAAGCGAACCATAATACTCCATACTTGAATGACCACCTTTAGGTTTCGCTAAAATTTTAGCGAAACTCATAAAGTCTTTATTTTCTTGGAAAAAGTGTTTTTTCAATCCAAAATTCATTGATATCCTCCTCACCCTGAAAAAACAGGTTTTCGGCTGTCAGGATAAAATTACCTGGTAATGCCAAGAAACGTAGCTAAATAGCTTTCCACAAGCGCAAGTGTATGAGCATCAATGCGGCCAAAGCTTGAACCTACCTTTGTATGCTTTATCGTCATAATTTTATCTACCATTATCTGCGATGGCTTTTGCAAACCATTTTCAGGACTTGGTTGAACAGTAATACGTAATAGTGGAGCTGAAACAAGCGCACTCGTTACTGGAAGTACCGTAAAAGTAGAAGCAAGGTATTTACCGAATATGTCAGATTGAATAATTAAAGCAGGTCGTGGTTTTCCGAAATCTCCTTGCATAGAGACAGTCACAAGATCTCCTCGCCTCATACTGTCCAACTGTCTATGTCTTTTAGCGCCTCATCCATGAATTGTTGCAAATCACCGTATTCCATATCTGCTTGCTTAATAAGTTCGCACTGGCGGCGACATTCTTCTTCAAAGCCTGGTCGTTGAGTATCTTGTACCCAAATTTGCACTGGATGTAACCCCACTTTGCGCAGAGCATCTTCATTCCGTTGAAATTCCTGTAAATTTATATTTTCAGCAGTGAGGTGTTTCATAACTGATATCCTTTTCCATACACTAATATAGGACTCTTTTTTGTTACATACAACTAGAGAAAATTAACATCCTCCTCGCCCTGAAGAACGAGGATTTCTACTGCGTTTAAGCTTAGCATTAAGCCAACCCTAAATCGCTTCGGTGAGTTCCTACTGCTGGCGACATTACTGTATCTCTTACTTCACAGGCGAACCGGGCGTGTCCACCCTTAAAATATTCATCGCGCCACCACCTTTGACAAATAGCGCTTATATGAATATGGCTATCATCTATGTAGATAGGGTGAAACGTCTCTTTTGTCATTTTTAAGCCCTTGGTCTATTCTGCTTTTAGCTTTGTCCTGCTTATAAATAGATGCATCCAAATTTGGATTGACTTTTTTCTAGCTTTTGTGCTCCCCGATTTTGGGGAGCGCAAATCTTATAACGTTCGCCAAAATTGGCGAACGTTAATTAATAAGGGAATCCTTTATCCTGAGTACCGTAAACCTCTTCCCTTCAGAGAAAAAATATCAAGCTTGTTCAATATCTGTGTAAATAAAATCATTTCCTTTAAATAATAGTGACAATTTATAATTCTGGCTACAAGCATAAGCAAAACAGTCTCCCATATTAAGCCGTGCCTTACTGCCTGTACCTTTACCAAAATGCATATAGGCATGAAGAGCAGTTTGATATTCACAACTATCAATGGAAACAAATTTAACACTATAAAAGTCTATAAAATCATCAACTAAAGCCTTAGCTTCTACAACTGTTGATCGTGCAACTGTTTTCCCTTTTGTCGTTTTTTCAAAACAAAGACCTGCTACAGCCTCCCAAACCGCAATTGCTGACGTGCAATTTTCTTTAGCTTTTTCCATTTTTTCAATAAAAACAGGCGCTTCTTCCTCACCTAAAAGAATGGCAAGGATAGCTGAGGCATCAAGAAACATTTAAAAACCTCCGCTCAAATCATCAAAAAACGCCTTACGTTCTTCTTCTGTACGAGGTTTATAGCCCCTTCCTAAAAATTTTCGTGTCCGCTGCTGAAATTCTAAAGCCTTTTCATGATAAGAAATTTCTTTTTTTTAGCTGCTTTTAACATTAACAGAGCTGCTTCAACTGTTTGAGTATAGGTATTATAGCCATAAAGGTTTTTAACCTCATCAGCTAATTTTTTAACATTTTTGTTTGGAACAAAAAGCACATCAGCCATTTTGTGATCTTTCAATTAATATTAATTGTCTAATATTATAATATTACATAATCGATATTAATTTCAATATCTTTAATATTATATATTTTGCCGCTTTGTATAAAAATGCTTTTGAAGTGCGTTAAGAACAATACGCAATGGACCAACAAGATGCGGCAAGCTTTGATCTTCTACAACAAGATATTGCAATGCAGCATCATATTGCTCTTGACTGAGACCATCTTTTCCTCCCGACATAAAACCGTCCAATGTAGAAACCAGACAACGGATTTTTTGCCTATTCATATGTAGGATCAATTTGGGAACCGCAAATCTTGTTTTTGTAACGCTTCCCAATTTTGGGAAACGTTAATGAAGAAATCTCTTATCCTAAGTACTGTAAACTTTTCCCAATTAAAAGCAGAGCGTATTAACTCAATAATGTGGAGTCAAATTTGGATTTGCAGTAATGAAAAGAAGAAAGCTTTTATGCAGAAAATTTAAAAGAGAGAAAAAGGATTAAGCAAAGCTTAAAAAGCGAAAGAGGCAGTAAACCACCCCCTCGCACCTGACCCCCCTAACGGAGGAGCGGTCACCAACCGTTTCCAGTTCAGCGCCGTAATTAGGAAGAAGTATACTTTTTTTATCCACAATTGTCAATGATTGGGATGCGGTAAATATTCCCACATTAGGCTAATGACCCTATTAAACTCTTCTTGTGAAAGCCTACAAATGCGGTCAGTTGCACTTAATCGGCTCACTGCAATTGTGGTCAAATAATCACATATAACCCATGATGCTTGCATACTTGGAAGCAATTTTATTAAATAGGCAGCGTGGTTATCAGGCTGTGATTTGGATGTTATAGGTAAAACCGTTACACACCCATTGAGTTTAGAAGTCTTAGAAACGACTAACACAGGACGTTGTTTCCAAAATTCTGGTAATTGAGCATCTTTTGGGAAGTTACACCAAAAAATTTGCCGAATACGTGGAGCTGATTTTAATCGTGGTTTTAAACGTGGTGGTGGCGTTTCGTTCATTATTAATTTTACTCTTTGAGATAAATCTTATACTGCAACATTCAAAATATCGATGAAGCGCATTAAGAACAATACGCAATGAACCAACGAGATGCGGCAAGCTTTGATCTTCTACAACAAGATATTGCAATGCAGCATAAAGGTTATGTTGATGATACAAACCTTGCATGTCCTCAATAATCTCTTTCACTGCTAAAAACTGTTCTGTTGCTGCTGTAACCCATTCTTCAAGACCCTCTTGATCTGGAGTAGTCATCGCATCGTCATAACATCCGCTAGAAAAACCTTTAGCACAAAAGTAATTATTTCTTACTCGAAGATACTGCTGTGCAACATCATATTGCTCTTGACTGAGACCGTCTTTCCCTCCCAACAAATAAAGCCGTCCAATATAGGAACCAGACAGTGGATTTTTTGCCTCTTCATATGTGAGCTCCAGGTGCTTCATACGCATTTGAATAGCTAACTGATCAATTGGTTCACGAGATTTCCTTGCTCGCGAAATACGGCCATTGGGTTCTCTCATACATCCCTCAATCCGCGGACGCCCGCATCTTGCACGTTTCGTACGCTTTTTTCTTTTTGACTTCGCCATATCCCAATTTTTGATTAGAATGGAATACTGTCATCGAGATTAGCGGATCCTGAAGCTATGGCATAATTTTGTGACAGCGTATTAGACTGTGAAGATGGACCATCACTGACAAAATTCTTCTTTGAATCCAGGAGATACAACTCTCCCTTAAACTGCGGCAAAATCACCTCTGTCGTGTAATGCTCCCCACCATTTTTATCTTGCCATTTCCGTGTTTGGAGTTGTCCTTCGATGTAAACTTTACTTCCTTTAATAAGATATTGAAGGGCAATTTTTGCAAGGTGCGGATTGAAAATCACAACGGAATGCCATTCAGTTTTATCTACTCGCTGATTGGTCGTTTTATCGGTATAACTCTGTGAGGTAGCGATACGAAAATTGACCACCTCGGCCCCAGAAGCCATTCTTCTACTTTCTGGATCAGCACCAAGGTAACCAATTAAAATGACTTTATTAAACCTACTGATAGCCCCACCCTTTATGTTACTCTTTTTTAGAGGAAAAAACGCGCTATCTTTAAAGCTGAATATTAAAATTTAATACAGAAACTTAACGACTATTTTTACAACGCTAATTATAACATAATTAGCTCATCTATAAAAACAAAAACATGTATAACTTATTGAAAATAATAGTTATTTATACTTGGAAATCAATTTCTTTTATACGAAAATAGTTTACTGATATCCTCTTTGTTCTGAAAGGTGAAGTCTTTTGGTGATCTAGGGAACTAAAGTAGAGAAAGATATACTTTAATTTATGAAATAATTGATCGTTTGAACAGAGAGAAGTATTTCATTAAAGCATTAAAATGCTTATTCTGATCGATAATTAGACGCTTCGCAATTTTAATTGAGCGTTCAGTGCAGGATCCCTTGTTATTCAATGATGCAACTTCGATAGAAACACCAATGCGATCAGCGTAATCAATATAGTAAAATGCGTTTGGTTTTCTTGTAAAGTTAGTGATGCAATATTGCAAACAACAAGAAGCCATTGGAATGATTTAGAAAGCGTTTAACTTTATCCTAAACACTGCAAAACCTCGCCTTTCAGGACCAGGAAGATGTCAATATTTTATTTATCCAGAAAAGTGGAGTATTTATGAAATACATAATCAAAAAAACACTATTACTACCTTTATTATTTATGTTTGACACACCTATGCTGAGCACACCAAGCTATGCCATTGTTGCTGGTGGAATTGTTGCAATCGATCATCAATGGCTTTCCAATTCAGAATTTGATAAATCATCTTTTTTTCAGCAAGTTAATAACGATGATGGAACTAATGCCCATTACTTTTGGGCAAACCAATTTCACTTCAAAACAGGTGATGGTTGATACATTGGTTTACAAAACAGAAGTAACGAAGTTCATGCTTTTAATTTCTCTGTTTGGCAGGCAAAAGGTTTGAATAGCGACAATTGTAGACATTTCAGCCACGAAGGTTCAGGAGTGCAATGTGACATGGTTGTCTCATGGAAAATTGGACATCAATACAAATTCGATGTTTCCAAAAAAGGAAATTTGGTTACAGGTGTAGTGACCAACATGATGAATGAAAAAAAACGACTATCGGTATCATTGAAGTTCCAGATACATTTGGCAAGCTATACTCATTTTCTGTTTTTGTTGAAGAATTTTCTCAAGGAAATAATCAAATTTCATCCTGTTATATGGTAGGCGCATAAAGTTCAACTTTCCAAAACCCGATAGGTGACGATACAATAAAAGGAAAGAAACATATACCTATGGAAACTGTAATGATCCTTACGTAGCATAAGCTGTATGTAATGATGATTCTTGTATCAATCTCATAAACAACCTCGGAGGAATAGCATCACCTAACGCACCCAAAATAGAGATAATAAATAAAAAGGATGTGACCGCACAGACTATCTCTGATACATTTAACACAGTGCCCTTAGTAACGATTCCCCCTGGTGACGGTGAGTAGGCATCAAATATCTACTTTCCACAACCTCAAAATTTGAAATGGAAATCAATATTTATTGATCACCGAGCTATGTATAATTCAACAATTCATTTAAATGGTAGCATCACAAAAGTAGAAACAGGTCAGCAAATAACGTATACATCTAATGGTAGTCAGAGCGGGTAATTAATTAATCCTAATCGCCGCTGCCGACATCCTCCTCGCTTCCTTCAAAGCGAGGAGGGTATTAACCTCTGTTGATTTCCTCTATGAGGAGTTCAAGATTGAGAACGGTCCTTGGAAGACTACCACCGTACACCCATGCCTTATTACTGAAAACTATATAGAGTATACCAAAGATACGCTATATACGTTGGTATTATTGTATACACGAGTATCGTTACATACCACTGTATCTTCGGTATGATTGATGTCATGAGATATAGAATCAGGTGTAATATATGTCGCTTCTTCAGCCTTTTGTTTTTCCCAACAGGCATGCACGGTAAGAGAGGCTTTTTTTGATCTCTTTGCTGTTTCTTCCTGATCATATAATTTAACGCATAAAAGAATTCTCTCAGCGGAAACTTCTGCAGCGCTCATGATGTCAATAATGGTTGAAAGTTTCATTTCATCCCTCCCCTTTTGTAATTAAATTTAAAATTGCTAAAGTATCTGCTGCATTATCATCTTGTGGTACATGTCCTTTAAACATACAGCCTAACCCGCAAAAAACGCATTCACCCCTTTAATTGATGCGTTGAAAAGTGAATAACTCCGTATATTATAATTGTGTGTGTTGATGCGGCTTTGTGTGCAAGCTGGAATTATCTACACAGAAGAATGTTGGAGATGATGTCTCTTGAGTATTATTCAACATCGTCATTGAAAGATACGCAACCGTTCCCCGGTGAGGGAATTCCATATTTTTCCTAGCACCACACTGTTGATTTGTTGACACCTAGCTGCATTGCCATTTCTTCTAGCATCAAATTCAGATTTTGACGTAACTGTTTCACTATTATCTTTCTTATAATTATAAGTATGCAATACGAGTATTTACTTGTCAAGTCGAAATGCATATTATTTTATGCAATATGAATAATAATTAAGGAGATAAAAATGCTCAACAAAATAACAGATCAATCCTCTAGATTGATGAAAGCACGTTTAGCACGTGGTTTTAGAAGTGCTAAAGAAGCTGCAACGTATTTTGGATGGAGCTACTCTAGCTATATACAACATGAACAAGGACTCAGAGGAATATCACGCGCATCTGCAAAATACGCAAAAGCACTTAGAGTTAGTGAAGGATGGTTATTAACTGGGGAAGGAAATGGCCCATCTCTCCCTATTCCCGATATTGAACAATCCATTGATAAGCAAATCATTGATCTGCTAAAAAAACAAGTCAGCCAGATAAAGAAACAATTCTTCTCCTTTTAAACCGCCTGCATTCTGAAGAAAAAAATAAAAATTTTCTTCTTTTCATAGCTAAATGCGGAAATTAACTGCATTATTTTGTTATCTAATTCTATATTGCCTTTTGTTTTTTGCATAGCTATCTTCTCCCATCTTTAGATAGCTAATCGACATCCTCCTCACTTTAAAAGACAGGGTTTTACAGTGATCTGAACAAAGCTGGATAAAATTTAGCTCAGTTGAGCTGTTTCACAACAAGCCTTACTGCTCGAAGCGAAGAGAATGTTAATTTGCCTAATTTTAAAAATTTTCTTATGATTTATACTGTATATTATTTCGGTACAAAATCAATTTAAAATGTATATAAAATCGCAAAAGATTTTTTTATAACAAAGATACGATAAAAATCATGAATAATATTATGAAGATTTGGCTACATGAAGCTCTGCAAGAGTCCAGATTAACTCAATCCTCGCTTACACGAAAACTAAGCGAAAAAATGCAACGTTCTCTCCCGCGCTCTGTAGTTAATAAAATGCTAACAGGTGAGCGAAGTATAAGTGGACAAGAGGCTTTAATGATTGAGGAAATCACGCAATATCCTCTCCCACGAAAAAAAACTATCCCCTTAGTGGGTCATGTAGGAGCAGGTTCAGAAATTTTCCCCTATGAAGACGGTTGGCTTGAAGAAGTAGAACTACCCCCATACCTTGCAAAGGATACATATGCAGTCAAAGTTGAGGGAGATTCAATGGAACCATTTATTGATGATAAATCAATTTTATTTTATTCACAAAATGTCTCTCCAGATTTACTTATCAATAAAAAAGCAATTGTACACACACAGGATGGACGTTGTTTTGTCAAAATAATAAAACAAGGAAGCAAACCTGGTTTATTTAATTTAGAAAGCTTAAACAGGCTATATCCAGAAATAAAAGATATCGAACTAATCTGGACAGCTCCCATTGACTGGATAAAACCACCTAAATTTTAAATCAATTAATGCTGTACTCTAACTCAACATCAGACTAAAAATTCTGGTGAATCCTAGCATTAAACTGCCAAGCTTAAATAGATTTTGTTTCGTAAGATCATAAGGTAATCTATCTGAGATAGTATTTTACGATACAAAATGATTTCGTTTTTAACATATCTACTCTTTTAAGTAGTTATGTCATATCACCCAGAGTCATTTTTTAAATAAACGTAAAAAATGTAATAAAATCGGTACATTTTAATTAATAATGTTTCTAAAATTTCCACATTGTTATTTTGATACCTTCATTGTCCTGAGAAACAAGATTCTACGACGCTTGAGATAAAAATTCTATAAGAGATTTTTTACTATTTTTAAAAAAATACTCATAATGCATATTTATTATTGACATATATGCATTATGAGTATTATATTTATTCATATTTTAAAGAATATCCAATTTCCAATAGAGCGCGAGGGGGTAAAGATGAAAAAACCAATTTTTGTAAATTCTAATGAAATCTTATTAGTTACGTACAGCGATGGAGAGCACATTGCTCGTTCAGGACATTTCTATGATGAATTTGAAATCTTGGAAGTACTAAACGGTACAGAAGGTGCTGAACAAGTCTTTCGTTTAGACCTTGAAACCAAGCACTATGAAGACTTTTCTGAAGAAATTGCAGAAACCTATATTCGTGATAACAGCATTTGTCTTGATGGAGCTGTTGAGCATCCATTTATTGAAAATAGCAATGCATATGCTGAACTTTTAAAAGAGCAAAAAGCACAAAAGTCTAATGATATCATCTACGGCAGATATGAGCAGCAACACCGCTTGCGTGCTTATGATTTAGTGTGACGACTTCTAAAGCGCTCTAAAATCAATCACTCTTGACTAACTAATCCTATCTCTATGAGGTTCGCAATGGAAGAGCTTATCACTATTCATCACAATACAATTAAACAAGACACAATCCAAACTGTTAATGCGCGTGAGCTGCATGCCTTTTTAGAAGTGGGCCGTGATTTTACCAATTGGATTAAAAATCGCATTAAAAAATACAGTTTTATAGAAAATCGAGACTATATAGTTTTCGCCAATTTTGGCGAAAACCTCCAAGGCGGCCGTCCTTCTAAGGATTATGCTCTCACCTTAGACATGGCAAAAGAACTTTCCATGGTTGAACGCAACGAGAAAGGCAGACAGGCTCGACACTATTTCATCGAGTGCGAAAAGCTTGCCAAAAAGCCTTTAAACCTTGCAACCGTCTTAGAAGATCCCCTTGTGATTAAGAAATTGCTCTTAGAAAGTGTCATACAATTAAAAAACTTAAGAAACGAGGTCTGCACGCTTAAACCAAAAGCACAAGCCCTTGAGCAATTATCTCGCTCAGATGGCTTGTTGTGTATTACAGATGCAGCAAAAATTCTTGAAATGCGTCCAAAGGATTTGTTCAATCGATTACAGGAAAAGAAATGGATCTACAAAAGAACTGCTAAAAGTTCTTTCATTCCTCATCAAGACAAAATGAATATCGGAGTGATAGATTATTCCATGACAATATAACTAAGCCAGATGGTTCTGAGTTAACTATAGCTCAAGCAAAAATCACATCTAAAGGTTTACTCGTTCTTTCACAAGAATTACGCAAAAATAGCATGCATTAATCGACATCATCATCGCTCTAAGGAGCAAGGTTTTACAGCGATCTTTGATAGCTATTTAACAATACGTTCTGCACGCCACAGAGGAAGTGCGCTCTAAATTAAGGATGTGAGACATGAATGAACAAAGCTCAACAATAACTCTAACGACAATACTATGAAAAATTCGTGTCTGATCTTTCAGCGATGCAATCGGAATGCAAAGAAATCATCAAAAACGCTACAAATAACTTTACCAATAGTAAATATGCCACTCTTGATTATTATATCGACGGGGTTAAAGAGGCTCTGGCAAAACACCGCTTTTCTCTCTTTTCTAAAATTAAAAGCCAAACCACAACAAATATTGTGATAGAAATGACACTGGCACATCCCTCTGGTCACAAAGTTTCAACAGATGGAGAATTTCCTATTAATGGAGCCGGTTCCAAAATAAGCATCCAGTCTATTGGTTCAACCATTACCTATGCTCGCCGCTACCTGTTAGGAATGTTACTCAATGTCGCCAGCAAAGATGATGATTTAGATGGGAACAGCTTAGAGACTGTTATGCCTGCATCTCCTCAACAAATCACTGAAATCAAACAATTAATCAAAACAACCAATGCAAATGAAACAAGAATGTTGGCTTTCGTGAAAGCAAATAGCATTTCAGAAATGTCCGATCATCAAGCACAAATCGCTTTGAATAGTTTGAAGGACAGACAACGCATTCAAAGCTCCCAAACACCACAACAAAATGGTGGCGTAACATGAAACAAAGAACAGCAGAATGGTTTCAAGCACGGTTAGGAAGAGTGACAGCTTCAAACATTGACTATGTCGTCAACAGAACAGTGAAAGGTTTACCAACCAGCAAATATGAAGATTATAAAATCAAACTCATCACAGAACGCTTAACAGGTCAAATCAACCCATCTTATGAAACACAAGCGATGCAATGGGGCGTTGAGCATGAAGATGAAGCCATTGAGGAATACAGTTTCATCTATGATACCCATGTCACCCGATGCGGTTTCATACCCCATCCAACATTTAAAATGGCTGGAGCCAGTCCTGATGGCCTGATTGGGAAAGATGGATTAATTGAGATTAAATGTCCTCAATCAACAACGCATCTACGCTTTTTCCTGAATGGCGATATCAAACCTGAATATCTCTTACAAATGCAGTTCCAAATGGCTTGTACAGGAAGAAAATGGTGCGATTTTGTAAGCTACGATCCACGGTTTACAGACCAGTCAGCCAGATTACGGATGAAAGTTCAACGCATTAACCGCGATGATGAGCAGATTGAACACATTAATAAGGCTGTCGAGAGATTCTTGACAGAAATCGAACAAGACATAAAGCAGATCGGCATCAGAGCTGCTTAAGAAATAGAGAGCGCTTTTCTTCCCCCTAAAGAGTTCTCACCCTTCTCACAACTGTTTCTAACTATGCGCCTTTCACGCCACAAGTGAGTTGCGCCCAAAAATTAAAAGGATATTCAACATGGCTCATAGACTACCGACCATAACACAGCCTGCTATTGCTCGTGCCTTACGAGAAGCTAAAAAACAAGGCTGTGAATTGATGGAAATTAAGCCAACTGGCGAATTATTAATCTATTTAAACCTGGGATCGGAGTATCCAGTACAGCTATGCATCCTGATAATTTCTGTGATCTCTTAAATGATGATACCTCTGAAATCATCTTATAGGGCTATATACATACCAAAAACACAACCACCTCATCTTGTGAAACAAATCACACAATATGGTAAAATTGTATGATATGTCCATTGGTCATGGCCCAAGACGGAGAGTACGTGGAACCTACGGAACGCAAGAATTCATCAACAACTATAAAACTGCGCTCTCTGAACTAGAAGGACGTACACTCCCTTTATCGAAACCAGGTGCTCCTGTTGAAGGCTCTTTTGCGTGGCTACTGACACAGTATTTTAACAGTGTCAATTGGTATAGCCTTGCCAAATCAACCAAGAGACAAAAAGAACTCATTTTGATGAAAGTTTTAGACTCTATAGGTCATCTCTCCTATAAAGTGATACAGAAAAAACATATCATAGCAGGTGTTGAACGACGAAAAGAAACACCCGCTACTGCCCAAAATTTCCTAAAAGCTTTGAATAGCCTTTTCAAATGGGCAATGGAACAAGGCCTGTTAGAAAAAAATCCCACTCTTGGTGTCAAAGCTCCACCGTTAAAAAATAAAGATGGATTTGTCGTTTGGTCTGAAGCAGACATAGACAAATATTATTATCATTGGCCATTGGGAACTCATGAACGTGTTTGGATTGATGTTCTTCTATACACAGGATTACGGCGTGGTGATGCAATAAGAATTGGCTGGAAAGATGTAACAGATAATATTACTCATTTAAAAACGGAAAAAAGTAAATTTCAAATGGATGTCTTTCTTCCCATTTTACCTGAATTAGCTAAAACACTTGAAATTGGCCCGATTGGTGATGAAACATTTATCTGTGGCAAAAGCGGTAAAAAACTAACCAAAGAAGGCTTTGGCAATGTATTCAGAGAAGCTTGTAACGTAGCCAACGTTAAAAAATCAGCTCATGGATTAAGAAAATTAGCAGCAACAAGAGCAGCTAATGCAGGAGCAACAGTCGCACAACTAAAAGCAATTTTTGGATGGACTGAAGACAACATGGCATCCCTTTACACCAAGAGCGCAGATCGCAAAAGACTTGCTCTAGAAGCAATAAAAAAGCTCAAAAGCATGAGGGATAGAGGCTGAAAAAACTCAATAAAATCAATACCCGCATAATCCCTCATATTGGATATAACCATTTGATTTTCTTATATAATACGCACGCCTCTTCTGGGCACCATGACACATCTTTCGAATATACTTATATTTCTATTTTCGTGAATCTTATTGTTTTTAATATAATTTTCGATGCATCTGGGACATTTTACGTAAAGTCTCGATTCTTAATGTAACAAATATAAACAAAATTTCCAATATCTGTACGGTACAACCGCTCCTTGCTATTTTATGAATAGACATTAATATGAAAATACTTAATTCATAAGTACAAAAAATGCATGTTAAACATATATAAAACACAAATTCATTGTTTCATTTGACCCGTCGTAAAACTCTATCTTTCTGAAAAATATACGAGATGTGCTTGTCAGACCGGTTCATTAATATCAAGGCAGAAAGTATGTATAAAAGAAAATAACATGAAATTGCGTCTGCTCCTATCCTTATTGAACTTATTAGTGGTTCATACCGCTTTCTCTGCTCCTATTCCTGTCCCACAAAAGCACCCTGATACTCCCCATGATAAAGCTATTCGTGTCATAGTTCATACAAAAAGCGAATATTGTTATGCACCCGTATTTACGGGAGGAGAGGGATACGTCTACATTGACAATTGTACTTCTTCAAATGTCAAACAGGCGCGTTACGACATATTCCAGAGAGTATCCTGGAAGATAAATGATACTTGGTTGTGTATGACTGCTCCTAGCTCAGTCACAGGTATTGATGGAAAACCTACGGCTGACTGGGACTATCTCTTGTTGAGACCTTGTGTCATCAATGATGCCAATCAACGTTGGATCATCCAAGATAATGCTTTTTTCACAGCCAATGGGCAATTTCGTGTTAAAGATATCAAATGGTACGCTTATATCTCAAAGGACCAAAGTGTCTACTACGATCATAGATTGACATCTCAGATGAAGTCTTGGACCACAACAATTGCTCCTCCTGGAAATATTTCTTTCAAAACATTCGTCGGGTGGCCATATATCAACGTTTATCCTCCTGCCTTCCAGTTCTATTACCTTCAAAATAATTCATCTTCAACATCTGCAAGTCCACTACCTTTATATTATAATCCAGAAAATGGTCACATTGCACAGTATAATTCTGCGTATGGTACCTTCTCTTGCATGCGTTCTAAGCAATCTCTTTCAGAAAACTGGAATTGGGTGGAGTGGAAAGACTGTACAGATAAAGTGCAGTCTCAAAAAGACTCTTATTCCTGGGATATTTCCCAGCTGGATGGTCGTGAAGGCTTTATTTTAGACTATCAGGGAAACCCATTGAGAGTTACCCAATTTGGTGCTAATTGGGGTGTTCCCTACACAATGAAACCTAGCTACATCGAAAAAGATACTACAAATTCTCCTAAATCTAATTTCACCCTTTCTCATGATATCGAAGAGTGGAATCGTTATGTTAACGGAAATTTGGGAAAAACACTTACTTACTGCCCTGCTCCTGGGAAAAAAAAGAGCACTTCTCAGAATTCTGAGCTGCAAATAGAATACTCTCTTCCTCCTGATTTTGATCTTACTCCAGCATGGACACAAAGGCTATGGCAGATAGCCACAAGTTCTTCTCCTACATCTGAGGAACTTATTGGGTTTTGTGGATCCTGCATGCTACATTCCATGCAAATACTTGCTGAATTACAAGAGTATCATCAGAGTTCTCCTCTTCAAAGTGGAGGATACTTCTTTGACACGGCTCGTCACGTAGATCCATTTATATCATTACGCCAAAGGTATCCTGAGCTGGCAATAAGGCTTGAAACAACAGATGTCTATGAAACAACGCCGTACCGCCCAGGAGAAGATGCTCATACGCGGACAAGTAGAGCAGCTCACGTGATCGCGTCGATGTTAATGACCCAAAATTTATGGAGACCTTCAACTGTTGCAAGGACCCATAATGAGATAAGAGATGTTCTTCAACGTCTTATAAATACCTCCCCTGGCACAGTTGGATTTGTTGCTGTTGTCGTAGGAAATCATGATCAGACTGACCTCACTGGTCATGTCCAGCCTATAATAAGAACAAGACAAGGATTAGTCTTAATACCTACAAACACACCTAACTATACCCTCGTCTCGTTCAGAAATAACATTATCTCGACAAGAATACCAGAAACACTAATGTCTCACCTTTCAGAAAGAGGAGCTCTTACAATTTATTCACTCACAACATTTCAGATGCTTCCGCTAAATCCACCCTCCGTGAGTCTTTACGTTTCTCAAAATAATTGCACTGGCGAAGGAGAAAACAGAAGAGGAGCTGGACAATCACCAAGAAGTGCTGCTATTAATCAGTGTAGTAGTGGGAGATGTGCTATTCAGTAAAAATTGGAAATAATGGTACAGAAAATCTTTCCTTCATCAAAATGCTGAAGGCAGAACAATGTGATGTTTTTTAGAAAACAAATATCGCAAAATTTTCCTGGTGAGATTTTGCGCCAATTAAAAAAGATTACTTGTTTCATGGAATCTCGTTTTCTAATTGATGAAGTTGGAGCTTTCCGTGCTTTACAAAACAATAAAATTGAATGAAATGTTAACAAATGATGCAGCATTTAAATAACCAAAGAATGAAGATAACAATTTTTGGTGGTGGAGTTTGGGGGAAAGCTCTTGCGTTCGCTTTTTCCCAAAAGAATGAAGTTTTCATTGTTTCGAGACGTGATATTACCTCGACATTAGCGCCATTAAATGAAATTTTGAGCAAAAACTCCTGCCCAATTATTCTGCAATCTTCTTTAAAAGAAAGTCTAGCCTCAGACCTTTTTGTCATTGCTATCAGTGTTCAAGCTTTAAGAGAGTGGTTTACTCATGCACAGCTAAATAAAAATCTTAAGATACTTATTGCAAGCAAAGGAATTGAAGAAGGTACAGGAGCATTCGTTAGTCAAATTGCTAAAAATTTTGTTTCTTTAGAGAATCTTTGTTTTTTAGCAGGACCAAGTTTTGCTAAAGAAATTACTTTGAGTCTTCCATGTGCTTTAAGCATTCATTCACATAATCTTGCCTGTGCTCAAGAATTTGCAAACAGAATGCCCAATTTCATCAAACCTTATATTGAAAACGATATAATTGGTGGAGAAATAGCAAGTGCATACAAAAACGTTATTTCTATAGCTAGTGGAATTTGTGATGGTTTGAAGCTAGGCCAGAATGCTAAGGCATCAATTTTATCGCGTGGGCTTGTAGAAATGTATCAATTTGGAAGACATTTTGGTGCACAACTTCAAACATTTTTAGGTTTATCCGGCGCAGGAGATTTATTTTTAACGTCGAATTCTTTTTTATCGAGGAACTATCGTGTTGGTTTAGGTTTAGCGTCTGGTATTTCTTTGGATTCTATTTTAATGGATCTTTGTGAAGTAGCTGAAGGAGTTAAGACTTGTGAAGCGATTGTTAAAATTTCTCGTGAGCATTGCATTCATACTCCTATAGCTAGAGAAGTTTTTGAGATTATAGGAGGTAAGGATCCTCTAGAGAGTATGTCTCTTTTGATGAAGAAAGTTTTTTAAGCGGCACGGTAGCACCATATATTTTCTTACATATGGTTATATAGCGATTTTTATTCCATGTATTTTTTGAGGATATGGGTGCTTTTTTGATTTATCTGTGAAGGAGAGTCTTAGCGCATGATTGGAGCATAGGAAGAGTTTTTTTCCGGGAGGTTATTTCAGATTTTTTAAAGGATAAATTGCTTCTCTTTTTTATTTCCGAGAAGAAGATCCCCTATCAAAAGATTTATGGCTGTTTTGATAAATTTTCATTTAAATTGTTTAACGAAGCAAATGCATTGTTTATGTGAGATTTTTGTTTCAGATGCCTCTTTTTTGGAAGGAGATCTGATAGTTTAACGTGAACTGCGGAGATTTTCTGGGGATATTTTTTGGTTGCGGGGGCAGGATTTGAACCTGCGGCCTTCAGGTTATGAGCCTGACGAGCTACCGGGCTGCTCCACCCCGCGTCACGAAGACTTAGTTAGAACGCATGCAGGACAGGCGTTTTTTATGGTCTACCATTTTGTTCATATTTAGAACTGTTATTGACATCTATTTATACCCTTAGCAGACCTGGCAGCGACTTACTCTCCCGTGTCTTAAGACAAAGTACCATCAGCGCTGGAACCTTTCACGGCCGAGTTCGGGATGGGATCGGGTGCAGGTGTTCCGCCATAACCACCAAGTCAGCGAAAGGTATAGATAGAAGGAGAAACTGGTTTTTTTGCTTTTATAATTATTGCTTGAGAATGAATAGAGGTAATGGGAACGATCAAGCCTATCGAACTATTAGTATCAGTAAGCTCCATGTGTTACCACACTTCCACACCTGACCTATCAACGTGGTAGTCTACCACGGTTCTCAGGGAATACTCGTTTTCAGGTGGGTTTCCCGCTTAGATGCCTTCAGCGGTTATCCCGTCCGTATATAGCTACCCTGCTATGCGGCTGGCGCCACAACAGGTCCACCAGAGATACGTCCATCCCGGTCCTCTCGTACTAGGGACAGATCCTGTCAATATTCCTACACCCACGGCAGATAGGGACCGAACTGTCTCACGACGTTCTGAACCCAACTCACGTACCGCTTTAAATGGCGAACAGCCATACCCTTGGGACCTGCTCCAGCCCCAGGATGCGATGAGTCGACATCGAGGTGCCAAACAACCCCGTCGATATGGACTCTTGGGGGTCATCAGCCTGTTATCCCCGGCGTACCTTTTATCCGTTGAGCGATGGCCCTTCCACACGGGACCACCGGATCACTATGACCGTCTTTCGACTCTGCTCGACTTGTCAGTCTTGCAGTCAGGCAGGCTTATGCCATTGCACTCAACAAACGATTTCCGACCGTTCTGAGCCTACCATCGCGCGCCTCCGTTACTCTTTAGGAGGCGACCGCCCCAGTCAAACTACCCACCATACACTGTCCTGGATCCGGATAACGGACCGCAGTTAGACATCCATGTCGATAAGGGTGGTATTTCAAGGATGACTCCACAAAGGCTGGCGCCCCTGCTTCAAAGTCTACCACCTATCCTACACATATCGACACAAATGCCAGTGTAAAGCTATAGTAAAGGTGCACGGGGTCTTTCCGTCTAACCGCGGGAACCCCGCATCTTCACGGGGAATTCAATTTCACTGAGTCTACGTTGGAGACAGCGGGGAAGTCGTTACGCCATTCGTGCAGGTCGGAACTTACCCGACAAGGAATTTCGCTACCTTAGGACCGTTATAGTTACGGCCGCCGTTTACTGGGGCTTCAATTCAATGCTTGCACATCTCCTCTTAACCTTCCAGCACCGGGCAGGCGTCAGACCCTATACATCGTCTTGCGACTTCGCAGAGCCCTGTGTTTTTGGTAAACAGTCGCTACCCCCTGGTCTGTGCCACCCTCTAACGGTTGCCCGCTAAAGGGTCACGCTTCTTCCGAAGTTACGCGTGCATTTTGCCGAGTTCCTTCAACGTAGTTCTCTCAAGCGCCTTGGTATTCTCTACCTGTCCACCTGTGTCGGTTTCGGGTACGGTCTATATGTGGGAGCTATTTCCTGGGATCACTTCACTGCAAGATCAATCCAATAAGACCTTACAATTTACGCAATCCGTCACTTCCCACAGGTCCACGAATATTAACGTGGTTCCCATCGACTACGCCTTTCGGCCTCGCCTTAGGGGCCGACTCACCCTGCTCAGATTAACTTTAAGCAGGAACCCTTGGACTTTCGGCGAGGGAGTCTCTCACTCCCTTTATCGTTACTCATGTCAGCATTCTCACTTCCGATACCTCCAGGAGCTCTCGCGAGTCTCCCTTCACAGGCTTACGGAACGCTCCGCTACCACTTACTCATAAGAGTAAATCCACAGCTTCGGTGTATGGCTTTAGCCCCGTTACATTTTCGGCGCAAGGACCCTTATTTAGACCAGTGAGCTGTTACGCTTTCTTTAAATGATGGCTGCTTCTAAGCCAACATCCTGGTTGTTTTGGGATCCTCACATCCTTTCCCACTTAGCCATAACTTGGGGACCTTAGATGGTGGTTAGGGTTGTTGCCCTTTCCACGACGGACGTTAGCACCCGCCGTGTGTCTGCCAGTCAGTTCTTCCAGGTATTCGGAGTTTGGTTAGGTTTGGTAATCCGGTGAGGACCCCTAGCCCATCCAGTGCTCTACCCCCTGGAGAATTCAACTAACGCTCTACCTAAATAGATTTCGCGGAGAACCAGCTATTTCCGAGTTTGATTGGCCTTTCACCCCTAGCCACAAGTCATCCCAATCTATTGCAACAGATACGGGTTCGGCCCTCCAGTAAGTGTTACCTTACCTTCAGCCTGCTCATGGCTAGATCACTCGGTTTCGGGTCTAATCCAACGAACTGAACGCCCTGTTCAGACTCGCTTTCGCTACGCCTACACCTATCGGCTTAAGCTTGCTCGTTAGACTAAGTCGCTGACCCATTATACAAAAGGTACGCCGTCA
>NZ_CP010401.1:97500-205000 GCF_001281405.1 Bartonella ancashensis
TTCATGCACTCTATGCTGAAGCAAACTATAAAGAGACAGAAATTAAAAATATTCGTAGCGGACAAACCGCTTACATTTCTGTTGATTCCTTCAAAGGTAAAGTCTTTAAAGGAACTGTTCTTTCTGTCTCACCTGCAACAGGAGCTGTTTTTTCTCTCTTACCTCCGCAAAATGCCACGGGTAATTTTACTAAAATTACTCAACGTATACCGGTTCGCATCTCACTCCCTGACGATGCGCTGAAAGATGGGTATTTGCGAGCAGGAATGAGCATTTCAGTAACCATTGATACTCACCCAAAATCACACTATGAAAATCTTTCACGACAAAAGTAAACCTTATACCGAAAGGCACCGTTTTGGCTTCTGCTGACATTCAAAAACGCACAGGAATGCGTGAAATTATAGCTTTCATTGCTATGACCTTTGGTATGTTCATGGCTATCTTGGACATCCAAATCGTTTCCTCATCTCTAGCTGAAATTCAAGCTGGTCTATCAGCAAGCTCCGACGAGATTTCATGGGTTCAAACTTCCTATCTCATTGCAGAAGTTATTATGCTGCCTCTTTCTGGATTTTTGGGGCGTCTACTTTCAACAAGAATTTTATTCAGTTTATCAGCTGCCGGCTTCACCATTGCTTCCATTTTGTGTGCAACAGCAACATCCATCGAACAAATGATCTGTTACCGAGCTCTCCAAGGATTCATTGGCGGAGGAATTATCCCCTGTGTTTTTGTAGCATCCTATACCATGTTTCCACCCTCTAAGCGTTCAATTGTTTCACCAATCATTGGACTTGTGGCGACATTAGCACCTACAATAGGACCAACAGTGGGAGGCTATCTTAACCATGCATTATCTTGGCATTGGCTCTTTCTTATCAATGTTCCTTTTGGAATTATTATTTCGATTTTAGCCTGGAAACTTATTGACATTGATAAAGCTAACCATTCCCTCTTGAAGAAATTCGATTGGTGGGGACTAATCTTCATGGCGCTTTTCTTAGGATCTTTGGAGTATGTTCTAGAAGAAGGAGCGCATCACGACTGGTTTAATGATAGCATGATTACTAACTGCTTTATCATTATGGTTTTATCGGCTATTTTATTCCTATGGCGTGCGTTTACAGCAGAAGAACCAATCGTCGATCTTACTACTTTTGCAAATCGCAATTTTTCAATTTCAGCTGCCTTCTCCTTCATGCTAGGCATAGGTCTCTACGGCCTCACTTACTTATATCCTGTCTACCTCAGTCAAATCCGCCACTATGATGCGCTCCTGATTGGAAAAACACTATTTATCTCAGGTTTATCCATGTTCATGACAGCCCCTCTTGCAGGATTTCTTTCAACACGAATTGATGCTCGTTTTATGATAGCCATCGGATTTGCAGGCTTTGCATGGGGAACTTGGTTGGCCACTTCAATTACAGATAACTGGGGATTTTGGGAACTTTTATGGCCTCAAATCTTTCGCGGTACTTCCATTATGTTATGCATGGTTCCTATAAACAATATTGCCTTTGGCTCACTCCCTCCGGAAAAAATGCAAAATGCCTCAGGACTCTTCAATCTAACACGAAATCTCGGTGGAGCGGTGGGACTTGCTGTTATCAGTACTCTGATAACACAACGCACGAATCTTCACTACGCGCGAATAACTGAAACAATCCAACAAGGAAATATCCAAGCAACTGAAATTCTTGCAAAGCTTTCTAAATTTTTTGAATTTACTTCCTTTGACTCAAAATCTCTTGCATTATCCCAGCTTTCTAATATGATTCGCGCACAAGCTGCTGTTATGGCTTTTGGTGATATCTTCTTTATGATGGTTTCTCTTTTTAGCATTTTGACCTGTTTAACTTTTTTGCTGAAAAAAATACCACCGTCCGCCACAAACTCTCTAGGCCACTAAATAAAGCACAGAGAACATCTTCCTACGTTAATATATGACATAAACTTCATAAAAATATATCAATGCACACTGGATGATTATTGTTAATTCTTCTCACAACCCAGCCGGAGTGATGGATGATCTTGGATCACTGCTTAAAATATACCCGTATAACTCTCAAAGAACACAACCGTACATTCTCCTAAACCATTAAGAGTATTAAAATTAAAACACTTTCTTAAAAACCTAACGAATCACCGGACAACTGCACTACAAAACTACAAAAACCTTTTTAATTTCTCACTAAAGATAATCTTCTATAGTCCTCATATTAAACGCAATGCTTAAAATCGGTTACAAAAATCAGATATTCAAAACATCTTAATTGTAGACAACAACCTAAATCACTATGCGTGGATGCAGTGCTAATTCACCATGACGACAAAAAACTAAATGACATAAGAGCGCAAAGGTTCAAAACCATTAAATGCAACAGAAGCATATGTTGCCGTATAGGCACCAGTTCCATGAATCAATAACTCATCCCCTACCGTTAGAGATAAAGGAAGCAAATAGGGCGCTTTTTCATACATGATATCAGCCGAATCGCACGTTGGTCCTGCTAAAATACAAGGCTCCACAGCTTGATCGTCATGTACCGTTTCAATAGGATAGCGAATCGCTTCATCCATAGTTTCAACCAGGCCATTAAATTTACCAACATCAAGATAAACCCAACGTACGTTATCATTATCTGCTTTCTTAGATATAAGAATGACCTCTGTACGAATAACTCCAGCATTTCCAACCATTGCACGCCCTGGCTCAATAATTGTTTCAGGAATACGATTACCAAAATATTTCTTTAACGAATCAAAAATCGCCATGCCATAAACCTGTGGTGTGGGAACATCGTACAAATAACGTGTTGGAAAGCCCCCTCCCATATTTATCAATTTTAGCTGAATTCCCTCTTTCTCTAAATGCTCAAAAACCATGGCAACATCAGACAAAGCACGATCCCATGCATTCGGGTTTGTTTGCTGAGATCCAACATGAAAAGAGACACCATATGCCTGTAAACCTAATTGATGTGCTCGTCTCAAAACATTCACCGCCATGGCAGGAACACAACCAAACTTGCGTGATAATGGCCATTCCGCACCTTCCCCATCTGTCAGGACTCGGCAAAAGACGCGAGCACCTGGTGCAGCACGTGCAACTTTTTCAACCTCTTCAATACAATCCACGGCATAAAGCGAAACACCGAGCGCATGCGCATAAGCAATGTCACGTTCCTTTTTGATAGTATTGCCGAAAGAAATACGCTCAACCGTCGCACCTGCTTCTAAAACCATTCTAATTTCTGAAACTGAAGCAACATCAAAAGATGACCCCAAAGAAACAAGCAATCGCAAAATTTCAGGTGCAGGATTTGCCTTAACTGCATAAAAAATGCGCGACTGAGGAAGAGCTTTCTCAAAGTTTAAATAATTCTCATGAACAATGTCAAGATCAACAACAAGACACGGACCGTCAGGACGGTGTGTTGAAAGAAAATCACGAATACGCTGTGTTACCATCTGCAACTCTCCCTGAAAAACAAAGGTTACATCCCTTTTTTGTGAACAGCACAAAACCGTTCACAACCAAAGAACAAAACACAGACAACCACCGTTCCATACCCAAAAATAAGGAAGAAACCAGCGTTGCATGCCATAAAAGAACAGCGCGAAAACGCGTTGTCCTACTTTGTCTGCCTCTTTGATTGGAGTTGCACAAAACACTTCCGCACTGAAGGCAATGAGGTGTGCCTCTACAGTTACCCCAGCACTAAAAGCTGGAAGACACCAGAAAGGCCCGCACCGTCGTTGCTTCAAGATGTCCTCATTCTTCCAAAAACTTGAAAAAATGACTGGAGCTGAAAACTCCAGGTACCGTACCGGTTAATCTCATCCCCTTGAGGACCAGCGGACACCCACAGGCACGTGCGACTTTGGGCAATGCTGCGTATAAAGATAATTATTTCTCATTGCAATATTTTTTTTGATTTTAAGATTTTTTTAACTTTAAAATCTAAGATGATGTAAAAAAGCAACAGAATTCTTAAGAAAACAAATTCAAGAGCACGTTATTTTTATACAAAAAGCAACCCAACCAAGTCCCAACATCTATTCTCTAAAACAGAAAATAATAGTAAAAACCCAAGAGGTGATTATAATTCTTCTTGATGAAATTGAAGCGCACGCGCCTTTGATAACTGAAACTGTTTATGACGCTCTCTAAAACGCTGCCTATCCGCTTCACTGCGCGTCTCATAACAGGCATCGCAAGATACCCCTTCTTCATAGTAAGGAGATAACTTTCCTTCAATACCAAGAGGATAGCGGCATGCCCTGCATAACTCACGCCCACACTCCTCAAGACCATGTTTTACGGAAACTCGTTCATCAAAAACAAAACACTCACCCTGCCACAAACTTTCCTCTTTTGAAATTGTCTCCAAATATCGAAGAATACCACCTTTTAAGTGGTAAACCTCATCATAACCTAAACCTTTCAAATAAGACGTGGACTTTTCACACCGAATACCCCCTGTGCAAAACATGGCAATTCTTTTCTTCTTTTTCAAATCACTTTCATGCTTAGCAACCCATTCAGGAAATTCACGGAAAGTTCTGATATGAGGATCAACTGCCCCTTTAAAACTTCCGAGCATATATTCATAATCATTACGCGTATCAATGAGTAGAGTTTCCTCGTCCTGAATCAGGGTATTCCAATCTTCAGGAGCCACGTAAGTGCCAACCGCCTTCAACGGATTAACATCCTCTATCCCCATCGTTACAATCTCTTTTTTCAATCGCACTTTTATGCGATGAAAAGGCATTTTTGATGCCCACGAATATTTAAGTTCAAGCTCTCGAAATACAGGCTTTGCAGTAATAAAGCGCACTAGCACTTCAATCGCATCAGGAGAACCCGCAACAGTCCCATTTATCCCCTCTTTGGCTAAAAGCAATGTGCCCTTGATACCATGTGCTTGACACAAATCAAGCAAAGGTCTTTGTAATTGACAACACTCTCCCAAATCCGCAAAACAGTAAAGAGCAGCGACTTTAAATTTCTTTTCCATGCTTCTTGCTATAGCGTGCGTTTTATTCAATTTCAAGAGTCCATTACGTCCAAACTATCTGTACATTGTATCAATCTTTTTTTGTTATAAATGATTAAATAACAACACCATACACTGAAATGCTCTGTGCAGAATGACCATCTCCCTTCATCCTTCCCTTAAAACATCCCATCTAATCTAATTTGGTGAAGGAGAAAATTCATAGCAATGTTTTTAAAATATGCATGCAGCCGATAAAAGGATAATCAATAACCTTCAAATCATTTCTTGCTAAAACAGTCAAAAACACCCTGCAATCTCATACTTCCTTAAACTCAACTTACGCACATCCCTAATCCCTAGGAAACTTCCCAGCAACCCACCATAACTAAAAATCATAAAATTAATACGCACAAAAGTGCAACAACCACTTTAACCTACAAAAGCACGCTCCACAACATAAGTGGATGGCGCATTATTAGCTCCTTCTACAAGCCCAAAAGACTCACATATTGCCGCACAATCTTTAATCATCTCAATCGAACCACAAATCATGGCTCGATCTTCATCAGGATTAATGGGAGGTAAACCTGCCATTTCAAAAAAAGCACCACTCTTCATAGCTGTCGTAATACGCCCCATATATTGCGAAGGTTCTCGAGTAGTCATGGGATAGAACATTAATTGTTGTGCATATTCACCAATTAACTGATCTTTTCGTAATGATTCAACAAGATCTATCGCATAAGTTAATTCACTACACTCACGTGTTGTTTGAACAAGAATTATTTGAGAAAATTTCTCATATGTCTCAGGATCACGAATCAAACTGGCAAAGGGAGAAACACCTGTCCCCGTTGAAAGAAGATAAAGACGCTTCCCTGGAATAAGTGCATCAAGAACCAACGTTCCCGTCGATTTTTTGCGCATCAAAACTGTATCCCCTACTTTTATTCTTTGAAGATGTTCCGTTAGTGGTCCTCCTGGAACTTTTATTGAAAAAAACTCAAGCTTCTCATCCCAAAACGGACTCGCAATTGAATAAGCACGATAAACTGGTTTTTCTGCATTTGGCAAACCTATCATAACAAATTCACCGGAACGAAAACGAAAATTTTCTGGACGATTGAGGCAAAACTTAAATAAACGATCCGTATAGTGGCAAACTTCTTGGACAGTTAGTGCAAACACATTTTCAGGAATTGGAAAACACGATGCACCACCACTGATAGCCGACTTTAAATTGGTGATAGATGCATTCATAAAATTCTTCTTTTCAGGCTTCTATTAGATACTTGGTTTCAAATCTTGCAGATTGTATAATATCCACAAAACGATCTGCCAATATCTCTATTTAAACATAAACAGCTCTTGGCATTGTAATTACCAAGAAAACCCATAAAAGCTAAGTTAGATTCATTAACTGACATAAATAACTTTACTGTAAATAAATTTTTTGCACTTTTTCACATATAATCACTATCAACATGATTATTAAGCGGTACAGCTTTGACTTCAACAACGACTCGCACGTACTTTCCTTTTAAAAACAAGAAAAACGTCCGAAATTGTATTAAATACTCTTCCTCCACAAGATCCACAATGACACAGGTACTTTAACAAGGTAGGATTATCTAAAAAGATAAAAAATCTGTTCTTTAAATTCTAAACACATTATTCAATAAACAACATAAACAGGAAACATGTGCATTTGCCGTATAAAAATTGAATCTTTTTAAAGATTATTTCATACATCATTGTTGAGTGTAAACTATCAATACTTTAGGCACAACAACATCACCCAAAAGGAGTTTTGTGTCCTTAAACATAAGATTAGGATCCTAAAAATGGATAATCCTGCCAATTATGAAATAAGCACAGTCCTGCCCTATACTGCCGTTGCAACCATTGATATTGGTGCCATTGTTGCAAATTATAAAACTTTAGCCCAACGCGTTGCACCAATAGAGTGTGCAGCTGTCATAAAAGCCAATGCTTATGGAATGGGTGCTGAAAAAGTTGCTCCTGCACTTTATCAAGTAGGCTGTCGCATTTTCTTTGTTGCTCAAATTAATGAAGCACTGCAATTAAAAAATATCCTGCCTCCAAATACTATTCTCGCGATCCTAAATGATTTTCCGCCACAAACTGAAGAGTGGGTAGCTCAAGCTGGGATTGTCCCCGTTCTCAATTCTTGGCAAACGATCGAACGCTGGCAAACACTCTGTCAAAAAAAGAAGCAGAGATTTCCCGCAATCATTCAAATTGATACTAATATGAATCGATTAGGGCTTAATCAAGAAGAACTACATTTATTAATCAAACGTCCCCTTATCTTTGAAAAAGCAACCATAAAATACATTATAAGCCATCTTTCTAGCGGAGATAATGTCGCTCACCCATCTAATAATAACCAATTAGCTGTTATGCAAAATCTTCTCACACAGCTTCCTCCATGTAAAGCTTCTCTTGCTAACTCTGGAGGAATTTTCCTTGATTCAGCATTTCATTTTGACCTCGTTCGTCCAGGTATCACACTCTATGGAATAAACCCTCATGATAAACACCAAACATTCCTCAAACCTGTTTTAAAACTTGAAGCACAAGTCATCCAAAGCCGTTTTGTTGATTCAGGAGCTTCCGTTGGCTACGGAGGAAGCTTTGTTACAAACCGCCCAAGCATCCTCACAACTATTGCCATCGGCTACGCTGACGGTTGGCCATATAGCCTTTCTAACAGAGGTTCCGTTTATTTTAAGGAGCACAGGCTCCCCATTGTTGGGAAGGTATCTATGGACTCCACCATCGTTGATGCAACCGATCTCGAACACAAAAAACCTGAACGAGGTGATTGGGTAGAGCTCATTGGACGGCACCAAAGAATTGAAGATATTGCCGTAGATGCTAACACTATTCCTTATGAAATTTTGACATCTCTCGGTGCGCGCTGCAAACGTATTTACATCTAAATGCTTGAAAATGGGACCCATCAACACATTGATAACATCCCCATACTTTCAGAGAATTCTCTTACTGGTATCGCTTTCCTTGCAGAATATTTCTATAAAGCACACCTTTTTTCGTTCTTCACACATCCACTTCGCAAAAAGCAGAAAAACAATACCAATAATGACAATTCTTTCTCGTAAACAACTCTACTCAAAAAAGAAACATCTGATCCGTCATGCTTTCCCAATATGAACATAACTTCAACAGAGGCTCTCACTACACTAATGGCGGACAAGAACAAATTAGAGTCCTATCACCAGAAACATTATCAATGCGTGATACAGGAGGCCAATACTTATGAGCAGAATCAAAGGAACAACTGGGAAAAGCAGCCTCTTGTCGTGAATAAGGCCTTTTCCAATCATCATTTACGACATCAGCTAATGTATGCGGTGCATTAACTAATGGATTATCATCTTTAGGCCAAACCCCTGCACCCACTTTCTGAGCCTCTTCAGCAATTGCCAATAAAGCGTCACACAAACGATCAATTTCTACCTTTGGTTCCGATTCAGTCGGTTCGATCATCAGTGTTCCAGGTACCGGAAATGACATTGTTGGTGCATGAAACCCATAATCAATTAAACGCTTTGCAACATCGTCGATAGTGATACCGTAGTGCTCTTTCAACAAGCGCATATCAACAATACACTCATGAGCAACATGCCCACGCTTTCCTCGGTAAAGAATGGAGTAAACCTTTGAAAGACGCGCAGCAATATAATTAGCATTCAATATGGCTATCTGCGTCGCATACTTCAAACCATCAGCCCCCATCATTCGAATATACATCCACGTAATGGCCAGAATAGAAGCACTTCCATAAGGAGCTGCTGAAACTGCATGTGTTGTCTTTCCCTGCTCATGGCCAGGTAAAAACGGCTTCAAATGCTCTTTCACACCAATAGGACCAGCACCAGGCCCCCCACCACCATGAGGAATTGCAAAAGTTTTGTGAAGATTCATATGGCAAACATCTGCTCCTATATCTGCCGGACGTGCAAGACCTACTAATGCATTCAAATTAGCACCGTCAAAATAAATCTGTCCCCCATTATCATGGATAATGGCACAAATTTCTTTAATATTCTCCTCATAAACACCATGCGTTGAAGGATATGTTATCATCAATGCTGCTAAAGAATCCCTATACTTCTGTGCTTTCATTTTAAGGTCATCAATATCAACATCTCCGTCACTTAGACATTGAACAACAACAACCTCCATACCAGCCATGTGAGCAGAAGCTGGATTGGTGCCATGAGCAGATGCAGGAACAAGACAAATATTGCGTCCATGATCGCCACGTGACTGATGGTATCGACGAATAGCTAAAAGCCCTGCATATTCACCTTGAGCACCAGAATTTGGTTGAAAAGAAATCTGAGAAAACCCTGTAATTTCACAAAGCCAGACATTCAGATCATTGATCATTTTTTTATAACCCAGCACATCTCCTTGAGGAGCAAAAGGATGGATATTAGCTACCGTAGGCCAACTTAAAGGGATCAATTCAGCTGCTGCGTTCAGCTTCATCGTACAAGAACCAAGTGGTATCATTGCTCGATCCAAGGCCAAATCCTTATCAGATAAACGACGCAAAAAGCGCATCATATCTGTCTCTGAGTGAACCATATGAAAAAATGGCTGCGAAAGAAAAGAGGCATCACGTTCCTTACCAAAAAGCCTTGGAGATGCTTGATCAACCAACTGCGCTCCAAAAAGACGCACCAGAGTACGGACATCATCTTCCGTTGATAATTCATCAAAGTTTATTGCAACATGATCATCATCAAGAATACGAATCAAATATCCTTCCATTTGTGCTTGAGCAGCAATTTCTCGAGCTTTATTCTCAACAAAAATAGTGACACAATCGAAAAAATACTGCCCTTCACAATGAACCCCAGAAGCATCCAAACTACGAGCAAAACGACATGCTAAAGAGTGAATTCGACTAGCCATCGACTGCAAGCCTTGCGGCCCGTGCCAAAGGGCATAGGCCGTTGCCATATTAGCCAACAAAGCCTGTGCCGTACATATATTTGATGTTGCTTTATCGCGTCGAATATGTTGTTCACGAGTTTGCAGTGCTAAACGAAAACCAACACGTCCTTTAGTATCGACTGACTGACCTACAATACGCCCTGGAATTAAACGTGTTAAATCAGCACTAACCGCAAGATAACCTGCATGAGGACCACCATACCCCATGGGAACACCATAGCGCTGCATAGAACCTACCACAATATCAGCACCCCACTGACCAGGAGCTTCCATAAGTGTCAACGCTAAAGGATCTGCAACAACAATTACCAAAGCACCTTTTTCTTTTGCTTCTTTGATAAGATCACTATAATCACTGAAACAGCCTTTTGTGTCTGGCCAAGATAAAATAATAGCTGCTGTATCAGAGCAAACATCGCCATTTTCACTAACCTGAAATCCTTGTGTTTCAGCACGTGTCTGTACAACACTAAGCGTTTGAGGATGTAAAAGACTCTTAATTAAAATCTTTCTTCTCTTCCCACGTGCAAAACGCACAGCTACGGCATTAGCTTCAGCTAAAGCTGTGGCTTCATCAAGAAGAGAAGCAGCAGCAACAGGCAACCCAGTCAACTCGCTAATTAATGTTTGAAAATAAAATAGGAGTTCCAAGCGCCCTTGACTTATCTCTGCCTGATAAGGCGTATAGGCAGTGTACCAAGCAGGATTTTCAAACAAATTACGCAAAATAACGGGAGGAACACATGTTCCATAATATCCTTGGCCAATGAAGCTTTTATGTAAATGATTGCACCCCATCATTTCAGCCAATTCCTCTAACGCCCGCCTTTCACTTACCGCTGCAGGCAAATTAAGTGAATGCTCTAAATGGATAGACTGTGGAACTGCTTGAGAAACCAATGTTTCGACAGAATCAAGTTCTAAGATATCTAGCATTTCCTGAATTTCACTGGGACGAACCCCCACGTGCCGTGAAAAAAAACTCCGTTCCTGCATATGCATAACACTCATCCAACTAATAACTTATAAGCATCCTCGTCAAGCAATTCATCTAGCTGCGTTTCATCATGTAATTTCATTTTCCATAACCAGCCTTCTTTTTCAGCTTTTTGATTTACCAACGCAGGATCATCTGCCAACGCAGAATTTACTTCGAGAACTTCTCCATCAATAGGCGCATAAACATCTGATGCTGCCTTTACTGATTCCACAACAGCAGCAGAATCTCCCTTAGAAATCTGCGTCCCTACCTGTGGTAAATCAACAAAAACCAAATCTCCTAATTGCTCTTGAGCATAGTGAGTGATGCCAATTGTGGCAACCTGCCCCTCAATGCTCAACCATTCGTGATCTTGTGTGAAGTAAATTTTAGACATTAGATATCACCCTTTAAAATAACGCTGCTCAACAAAAGGAAGCTTAGAAACGGAAAGCACAATCTTCTTGCCTCGCAATTCAGTGAATACTTCTTTTCCTAAAGTATTCCAGCCAAATGCAACATAACCCATAGCTACTGGTCCATCAACCGAAGGACCAAAACCACCAGATGTCACCATTCCAATCTGATTACCTTGATCATCTAAGAGAACTGCACCTGCACGAACGGGTTGACGACCTTGTGGTATCAAACCAACCCGACAACGGGAAGGTCCCTTTTGATAAGCATCAAGAAAAGCTTTTGATCCATAAAACCTTGCATTTTCTCGAACATTCTTGGAAACAGCCCATGTTAATGAAGCTTCAATGGGAGTAATATCAGGCGTAATATCTTGACCATGCAAACATAACCCTGCTTCTAGCCGAAGGCTATCACGCGCGGCAAGACCAACCCATTTGACACGGTGATCATGAAGTAATTTTTCGGCTAGTGAATATGCCTGGTCTTCTGGTAATGCAATCTCAAAACCATCTTCCCCTGTATAACCAGAACGCGCAACAAGCCAATCCTTTTTGGGTTCAAAACCTTGCATGAACAATAAATGATTATAAGACAAACCTGCATCTGCCATAACAGCCGCAGCCTGCGGACCTTGAAGAGCAAGTATAACCCTCTCAAGTGCTACTAATTGACACTCAAAACCATCCATCCGTCGTTCTAATTCAACAAAATCAGCATGTGCATTACCCGCATTCACAACAAGCATAAAACGTCTTTCACCTAAGCGAGTGAGAATAAGATCATCTAGAATACCAGCCTGCTCATTGAGTAAATAGCTATACCGTGATTGATTTTCCTTTAAAAGAGCTGCATCTACAGGAAGAGCATACGATAAAAACTCGATCGCTTCAGCCCCCTCAACCATAATTAATTTCATGTGAGAAATATCAAAAAGGCCAGCATGAGAACGTGTATGAAGATGTTCTTTCAAAACACCCAAGGGATAAGTTAGAGGCATCTCCCAACCTGCAAAAGCACCAAACCTTGCTCCAGCCTCTCTGTGTAACTCGTACAGAGGAAGTTTTTTTAAAGAAACTTCCTTAAATTCTTGCGATACAGTACCCATCACTTCTCCATCACAGCTCCCCAACAACACAACGAATCCTACCCTTTATAAGTTTCTTAAACTTATAAATAAGATCCTGCCCCGTCTTTGGTGCAGATCTTTTCAAATTCCTAAATCTTCTCCATTATTTCATGGTTCTTATTAACTTGGAAAATCACAGACAACTCATCTCCTTCAACAAAACGTGGAACTTGCACTATATCCACCTCTTACAAAAAAGATAACAGAACCCTTTTAGCATACCGTCGCCTATAACCTATCTTCTCCCTGCTGTCATTAACAAAGATTATATAACCCCGGATTTTAACATTCTTTCATCACTTCTAAGTTACCAAAAATTTTATCCCTAACATACAATAAGAATAACGGTTATCCTACCCGTGTAAAACATGAAGTAGACTGTTTTACCAAATTATACAAAACCAAAAATTACATTCTCTTCCGCTGCTCATAACTTAATGAATAATAAACCATTACTCTTAAATCGTACAAAGAATTGTACAACAACGATAACACCTAAAATAGGGGAACATACACAACTTCGAATTCTTTTATCAGAACCGTTTATCAGAACCGTTACTTTTTCATGTAATAAGCAAGCAATTGATCATTTCACTTATGAGTAAAGTCGATAAAATCTTTGTAAATATTGGGATCACATAATTATCCTACCACACTGCAATACCATACCATAAATTCTAAGTGGTATGAGATAAAGGCTATCAAACCACTACAAAAATTTAAAATATCAGATACAATAGCGGTGAAAATTCACTGAAAGTAGCCTTTTACCTCTGTCTTAAAGAAATACAACCACTGTTACCTGGAGATATACCCGCTGTAGCAAAATACTTTTGGAGTAGCTAGGGTGTTATAGCACGCAATCGTCTATCGTGATATTTTCAGTCCCTTGCAGAATAAAAATACCACACTATCACCTATTGAGTAAACTTTGCGATATGCCTAAAAAAATAACCACTGACCCTAAAATGCTTGAACTTCTTGTCTGCCCGATCACAGGGGGAACACTTTCCCTAAATAAGAAAACACACGAATTAATTTCACGCAAAGCAAAAATTGCTTACCCTATTCGCAATGGTATCCCTATCATGCTTCCTTCAGAAGCCCGTTCTTTACAACCCGATGAATGATACCTTTTCTCGCAAGAATTATCTTGTTGAATATCCCCAATCTTAACTAAAATCATATTTTCTCCTCTCCAACTAAAGAAGTTAGAAAATATCCTAAATAACTAGAGAAAAGTGATCACCTTTTAACTCAAAAAATGAGTGCAAATTAACTTCATCATTCCATACGTTTCAAACTTTTTTAACAAGAAATAGCTGCAAAAATTGTATCGCAAACGATAATTACTTCTTTTCGCAAATAATACCTATAATAATTTTGATAAAAAAGTCGCAAATAAAACAAAAGAAGAAGAATAAAACAGTATATTTACAAATATTTTTTGATACTAACAACTAATTACAAATAATATAATTGACAAAAATTAAGTATGCACACATAATGTCATAAATAATACTTACTATAAATGTAAAATTATCTTTATCTAAGTATTAAAAATATAAATCAATTATCAATTTGAGGGGAATCATTATGATTGGTATTTTTTTAGGTCTTTTCAGTTTTGCAGTAGCCGTCGCTGATTTTGTGAATGGCATCCTTCACCACGCTGTTTAGGTTTTTCTAGATAATCCTTCAACAAGAAGGTATACAACAACCTATCACCCATTCTGAATAAAAAATTTGGGTGATATCTTTTTCATTGAACAGTGAATCCGCCATAACTGAGAATTTAGCTCACCACCTTATTTATACGAAAAAGATCAGTCTTTTACACTGAAATACTTGTCACTTTAAACAAATTTCCTACAGTTTATACCATTGCTGCAGCCTTAAAATACCGATCCAAAATCAGTAACTCGGCAACGCCTCATTAATAACTGAAAACACCCATCTCCAATCAACATAGATGGATCATATAAGTACCATGCTCACAACAAGAAAATAATTACATCTCTACCAAATATACTAGATAAACTAAACTAATGATAATAAAACAATTTCAAAATATTATCTTACAAAATCAAGTATAAATTTCAAAATATAAAAACATGAAATCTTTAATTAACAAGAGATCTTCATTAACTGAGTTAATGACTTTTCTTTTATAGTTACTTTTACTTTAATTTGAAAACATAAAAAATGCAGAGTCTGTCGGAAAATTTCTTCCCAACTTCAACATATAACACCCAAACAGTTTTTACTTTACCAAATTAACTTTAGTGAAATGACACGTGACAGGCTTTAAGCTCATTAAGAATATAATTCTTGGACCTGTTATTTAGTTTTTTAAATTATTATACAAATCTGTTTTAAATTTTCACAAGATGTATAATATTGATACCAATAATTTCATCTTTATGAAACAATTTGCTAAATTTCAAAGTTTCAAGCCATAATACATAATAATTGACAGAACACCGTAAAATCTCTAGACTTCGGGGATATCAGAAGGTTTCTTAAAGACTCTGCCATGGAGTACTTAGATTCTATCTGCTTTTATTCGAGGTTAAGTGGAATAAAGCGTTGTGGATAAAATTTCTCCGAACGTTGTGATTACGGCTATATAACTATGGCTATAAAAATCTAGAAAATATGATTTAAAATGACTGAATATCCCTTTAGCCAACTCCTCCTTCTTAAACCTATTATCAAGGGGAAGACCGGCAGCGTATCAATTCGATTGTGCAAAATATCAAGAAGAACAGGAGTATAGGGTAATGACTTTTAAAATTGCTGTCGTCGGCGCAACCGGCAATGTAGGGCGTGAGATGCTGAAAATTTTAGAAGAACGAGGCTTCCCCTCAAATCAAGTCGTTCCTCTAGCTTCACGGCGCTCGTTAGGACAAGATGTTTCCTATGGTGATAAAACCTTAAAAGTGAAAGCACTTGACACATATGACTTTTCCGACACAGACTTATGTCTCATGTCTGCTGGTGGAAACGTTGCCAAAGAATATGCTCCTAAAATTGGCGCTGCTGGTTGTGTGGTGATCGATAACTCATCTTTTTGGCGTTATAACACAGACGTCCCCTTGATTGTACCAGAAGTAAACGCAAAAGCTATAAGTGGATTTTCTAACCGAAACATTATCGCTAACCCAAATTGTTCAACAATCCAACTTGTCATGGCCTTAAATCCTCTCCACAACGCTGCAGCTATCAAACGCGTTGTTGTTTCTACATATCAATCAGTTTCTGGAGCTGGAAAAGAAGGCATGGATGAACTATTCGAACAATCACGGGCTGTCTTTGTCGCAGACCCAATCTCATCAAAAAAATTCACCAAGCGCATTGCCTTTAACGTCATCCCTCATATTGATGTTTTCATGGAAGATGGATATACCAAAGAAGAGTGGAAAATGATGGCTGAAACAAAAAAAATTCTTGATCCAAAGATCAAATTAACAGCTACTGCTGTTCGAGTTCCTGTCTTCATAGGTCACGCTGAAGCGGTCCATGTTGAATTTGAGAAACCACTAAGTGCCCACGACGCACAAAAACTCCTACGTCATGCACCGGGTTGCCAACTCATCGATAAACATGAAGATGGTGCTTATGTAACTCCCTATGAATGTGCAGGAGAAGATGATACCTTCATTAGCCGTGTACGTGAGGATATCACCGTTGAAAATGGCTTAGCTTTTTGGATTGTTGCTGACAACTTAAGAAAAGGAGCAGCACTAAATGCAGTTCAAATTGCTGAATTACTCATTTCTCAAAATATGATTAGACCCAAATCAACGCTCTAAGACAAAAATTTTTCTAACATGGAGCGTAAAGCTACAATAACTTTCTTCCTTTTACAATAACAAACCTCGTTTCATCATTGAAGACGAAAACAACATAACGATATCTCATGATATTCAACGTAGCTAGGATTAATACACCTAGAAACAACGAAATTATACATTAGCTCTCAATGAAAATAGCAAGACCACTCCGGAAGAAAACGAGCTTAAAATACTCGTTTACTCATCCAAGATTACGTTTTGCATCACTGCAGTATGTTCTTATGGATTCATCTTTACTCCTTTGAGATCGTAGCAAACTCAAAAGAAGAAATTCACTATACAAAATAATTCTTATAATTTTGTCACAAAAATTAGTTTAACCCATATTTATGTAAAATATCTGCAAGAATATTATTGCATTTAAGCAAGCTATAGGCGCTTTCTAACTATTCTCTTATAATAAAGTTAATATATAAGCTTCTACTTAAACATGAAATTGTTATTATTTTTATTTATGTAAAAGAACAATAAAACCATTAACTAAATTTCAATAAGTATATAGAAGTAATATTTACCGTTTTACTTAAAAAGTGTTCTTACAAACTCATCACAAAATAACACCAATTCTACATATTACTCAAAAATTCTTAAATCATCATGGTGCTTAATTTTTTTAAATATGATACCTTAATTCATAAAATCATAATAAAATTTTTTTGAAAATTGATCATGTGCTAGTTAAACAGTAAAAAAATATTCTCTGTTAAAAGAGAAGTTTATATTTTTAAAAATTCCTCTTCATACACGCACAGTGGTCACACATATTGAAACGATTACTCCAAAAAAAATCCCCATTAATAACTGTTCTAAAGAGCATATTTGTGTCATCCACTCACTCTCAAAGTAAGATTTTTTGAAAAAATGTAGTATTTATTTCCTTTTTACATATATTTTACAATATTAATGTTTAATATATAAGTAGTTTTAATAAAAATTAAATAATAATATTAATTTTACAAATAAAGAAAGAAAAATGTATGATATTAAAACTACATTGCAAATACACAATAGCTTTACTGTTCCTTTCCTTAGTTGCATTCTTCTTTTATGCTCCTTTTACCATAGCTGCAAATAAATCTACGATCAGACTCGGTGTCATGGAAGGAGAAGAAGCAACCATTTGGAAAGTTGCTGTTGAACAAGCTAAAAAAACAGGGCTAGATATTGAACTTGTTTATTTCTCCGACTACACACTCCCTAATGATGCTGTTAATGCAGGAGATATCGATGCCAACGCTTTCCAACATGCACCATACCTCGATACTCAAATGAAGCAGCGTGGCTATAAGCTTGCAATTGCTGGATATACTTTTATTACTCCAATCGGTATCTATTCACATAAAATTGAGGGCCTAAAAGATCTCCGTGATAAAGCAAGTATAGGTATTCCTAATGACCCATCTAATGGTGGTAGAGCATTACTTTTGCTTGATTCTTTAGAAATCATTAAACTGAAAGACCCACGTAATGTCCTTGCATCTCCACTTAATATTGTTGAAAATCCTAAAAGTGTAAAAATCCATGAATTAGATGCTGGTATTTTAGGACGAGCAATTGATGATTTTGACATTATAATTGTCAATACAAACTGGGCTCTGACTACGGGGCTAAATTTACAAAAAGATGCTATTGCGTGGGAAAAAGCAGAAAACAATCCCTATAATAATATTATTGTTGTACGCACTGAAGATAAAGACGAGCCATGGGTTAAAAAATTAGTCTCTGCTTATAACAGTGAACCAGTTCGTGCAAAATTAAAAGAAATATTCGGTATAGCAGCCCAAACATCTTGGTAAATATTTATGGAATATCCTACACTCATCTCTTTACAAAATATTAGCCGTCGCTTTTCTACAACAGCCTCCATACCAGTCCTTAAAAACTTATCTCTTAACATTTATGCAGGTGAAATCCTTGGTATTATTGGACGTAGTGGTGCAGGGAAATCAACACTTCTGCGCTGCTTGAATGGATTAGAACGTATTGATGAAGGAAATATCTTTTTTGAAGGAGTGAATGTTTCAAATTTACCAGAAGAAGGATGGATAGCTTATCGTCAACGTATTGGTATGATTTTTCAAAATTTTAATCTTTTATCATCCCAAAAAGTCATTGATAACATCGCATTACCCCTAAAATTAATGGGTGTTAAAAAAAACAACGTCACGAAAAAATCCCTTGAACTTATTGAATTGGTAGGGCTATGCGGTAAAGAATCCCATTATCCAATAGAATTATCAGGAGGGCAAAAACAACGTGTCGGCATAGCACGCTCGCTAGCAGCCAATCCTCAAATATTACTATCAGATGAAGCTACTTCTGCTCTCGATCCTGAAACAACGCAATCCATTCTACAACTCCTTTCTGATATTAATAATCGCCTTAATCTCACTATCGTCCTCATTACTCATGAAATGGAAGTTATCCGTACTATCGCACATCGTGTCGTTGTCCTTAATCAGGGGAGCATTGTGGAAGAGGGAAAAGTAAAGGATATTTTTACATCACCACAAGAAGACACGACTATTGCCATGCTCAAACTCGTAACACCGCAACTACCTATAGAGATAGCTCAGAAACTTAAACCAACTGGCCAAGAAGCTGTCATTGAAATTAATATTGATGGTGAAATTGTTCAACAGCCTTTTTTAAATATTCTCGAAGATCAAACAAATTTAAGAGCATGTATTCTACATGGTGGTATTGATACCGTTCAAGGAGAAACTATTGGACGTCTTTTTTTAGGTATACCTAGCCAAAACAAAATAGCCTTAGAAAAAGCCATCACATGGTTAAAAAAGAAAAGCCGATATTGCGAGGTACTAGGCTATGTCTAACCTTTTTTTTCATGAATTGCCTAATGCTATTATTGATACACTATTTATGACAACTAGTTCTTCTTTGATAGCACTTATCATAGGGCTCCCTATCGGATTAATACTATGTATAACAGCTCGCGAAGGACCCTGCACATCCTTCCTTATTAATTATCCTCTGAGCATCATTATTGACTGTATTCGTGCAATTCCTTTCATTATTCTTGCCTTTTATCTCTTGCCAATCACTCGTAAAGTCGTAGGAAGTGGAATAGGAGTTTCTGCAGTAATATTTGTTTTAACCATTTCAGCCATTCCTTTTTATGCACGTATGGCAGAGCTATCTTTTAAAACAGTTGATATTAGTTTGATAAGGGCCGTTCGTTCTATGGGTGCTAGCTACTTGCAGATTGTTAAATATGTGCTCATCCCCGAAGCGTTACCAAGCTTAATTAAAGGTTTTGCAGTTATGACTATTTCTCTCATCGGAGCAACCTCACTTGCAGGATATCTTGGTGGAGGAGGTCTGGGTGACATGGCAATCCGCTACGGTTACCAACGTTACAATACCTCCGTGATGACAACCGTTATCGTTGCATTGATTATCCTCAATGTTACTGTTCAATGGTCCTTCGACAAAATTGCACAAAAATTAGATAAAACAAAAATTAAAAATATCTAATTGCCTAATTTTTCGCCTTCAATGGCTGTGATAATAATCCAATGAGCAGTCAGAGCCGGATTTTTTAACTGATCAATTTCTACTGTAACCTGATAATGGAAAATAACTCTGCCAGAAGGACGAACTTTAGCATCGTCCAGAACGAAGTGAGCGCGCACTCGTGCACCTGCTTTTACAGGACTTATAAACCGCACTTTATCAAAACCATAATTAATCCCCATGGTTGCTCCTTCCAGCTCCGGTAACGCTTCATGAGCCAATGCAGACAAAAGTGACAACGTCAAAAAACCGTGAGCAATTGTACCTTTAAAAGGCGTGTTTTTTGCTTTTTCTTCATCTACATGGATCCATTGATGATCATCTGTTGCACATGCAAATTGATTGATCATATCTTGTGTCACTAGACGCCACTGCGAAACACCAACCTTCTTCCCAATAAAGCCAGTTATATCTTGTAGTGCTACCTTCCGCTGCATGATATCATTCCTACTTTATTTGGTGAAAGCATATATTCTTCTCTCTTGCTTTTATAAAACCCATTGATTAGAGCATCAACAATAAAAGAAACAAAATATCTTAAAAATAAACATAACCTATTAAGGGAGCTACTCCACCTAAATGGGTAAAATACAAATAGGAAAAAAATAATGACCAGTAATGTGAATTTAACGGGTCTAGCACGCGATTTGAAACAACATGCAGAAAACCATAAACCTATTCGTATTGGACTTATTGGCTGTGGCGAAATGGGAATGGATTTAATATCAAGTGTTGCACATATGGATGGTATAATCATCGCTGCAGTTGTTAGTCGAAAACCATCACGTGTTCTTGAAGCTGCTGCTTTAGCTTATGGTGAAGAAGGTCATGCACGCGAAGTTGAAAATACTCACGCATTAACCCAAACTATCGAAAAAGGCTTAATTGCTGCCACAGGTGATCTTGATCTTGTTTTAGGTCATGAGCAAATCGATATCATCATTGATGCAACAGGACATCCTGAATCTGGTGCTGAAATTGGGTTTAAAACACTCAAAAATAATAAACATCTTGTTATGATGAATGTTGAAGCAGACGTTACAATCGGCACTTATCTGAAACATGAGGCGGATAAAAAAGGCCTTATTTATACATTAGGAGCTGGTGATGAACCTTCTTCTTGTATGGAGCTTATCGAATTTGTTTCAGCACTCGGACATCAAATTGTTGCAGCTGGTAAAGGAAAAAATAATCCACTGATTTTCGATGCAACACCTGATGCTTATGAAGAAGAAGCTTCACGACGTTATATGAATGTTCGTATGTTAGTCGAATTTATTGATGGATCCAAAACTATGGTTGAAATGGCTGCTATCGCTAACGCAACAGGACTTGTTCCTGACTGCCCAGGGATGCACGGTCCACAAACCGCACTAAAAGATTTAAGTACAGTTTTTATTCCAAAAAAAGATGGTGGTATCTTAGAAAGATATGGTGTTGTCGATTATTCTACAGGTCAAGGAGTTTCCCCTGGTGTCTTTGTTATTGCAAAAATAGAACACCCACGTTTGCGTGAGCGCATGGAAGATTTAAAAATCGGAAAGGGACCGTATTTTACTTTTCATCGTCCATATCACTTAACTTCAATGGAAGTCCCTCTCACCTGTGCACGTGCTGTACTTTACGGTAAAACAGATATGGCCCCTCTTCATCAACCCGTAGCAGAAGTATGTGCTGTTGCTAAAAAAGATCTGTACCCTGGTGATAAATTAGATTTTATCGGCCTTTACAGCTACCGTGCTTGGATCATGAGCGTTTCAGAAGCACGTCATCAAAAAGCTATCCCTTGCGGTCTTTTAGAAAGGGCAACAGTTACAGCAAAAATTAAAAAAATGAACTCATTACAGTGCACAACACAGCTGTCCGTAAGGAGCAGTGGATTACACGTCTTCGTACTCAACAAGATCTATTACTTAATCTTCCTTCTTCTTGGAACTGAGTAACGATATCTTACATCTTTACAGTATTCATAAAAATTATTTTAAAACAAATAAATCGGAATCATCTCCCAATAATCCAACTGTAAAGCAATTTTCTTATTTTCACACAAAAAAACTGCCCCTCCACAGCTTAAAACTCACGGAGGGGCAATCAAAAAAGACTAACTTAAATTCACATTAGAAACGGTAACGCAAACCTCCGGAGAAACTTATCCCTGAAAAACCTGCATCTCCGAGTCTATGCTGATACAAAACATCACCATGGAGAACAACAGCTGAGGATAACTCTGCATTAACGCCTACCCCTCCTTCTAAGTAAGAACCGAATGAACTTAAGCGGAACGCATCCTTAAAGAACACAGACTGCTCTTTCCCATAACTTTTGGTCATGTAAAGCTTTCCATAAAGGGATACTGCACCATCCTTTTCTAAATCCCAAACCATCTTACTCACATCTCCCCCGATACGCGCTGTAAATTGATCCGGATGATCGAAATTTACATCAAAACCATCGACATCACGTACCTTGCTCATGAAAAGCTTCTGATAGACAACTTGAAACTGCGGCTCAACCGTGAATTTTCCATACTTTACTGCAAAGGGACGACCACCTGTCAAAGAAAGATTCACAGGGATCCCTCTCAGATGAGCTGTCTTTCCCCGTGCTGCTGTCGTAACATCACCACGGACAAAACCATAGGAGATAGAACCTTCTGCATAGAGACCACCGTCACGTTGTACACGTGCATAGGTCATCACGGAAAATTTATCAAACGTATCCCTTAAGCTGTACTCAACTTCTTTAGGCTTCAGAAGCAAGTGACCATAAGACCCTGCTGCTCCAAAAGAAAGAACATTTTTGCCAATTTCCGTTGTTTTCAACACAGCCCCAATCTGCAGCGCACTGTAGCTAACATCCGCTCCATAACCATACTCACGCGCAGACAAATCAGAAGCGTATTTGTAAGCACCACCATAACCATTCATAATGAAAGCTGAAGGTCTTAGAAGATTTACTGCTGTTTCAAATAATTTATGCTGATTCTTAACATCCATTAAATCAACATGAAACAGAGTATTTGGCAAAAGCAAATATGTCGGGACCTGCGGAACAACAGCTCTTATTGGTAACTTAGGCCCTCCATCCTGTCCATATTCTGCTTCAATATACTTATTTTCTAAACGGAAATCCCAAAAATCTCTATCACTATCAATTAACTTCCGGGAAGATTCACCCTTACGTAACTGAGTATTTGGACCATAAGCTTTCAACACATACTGATAGGGGAAACCATCAACCGCAGTATAAGGACCATCCAAGACAAAAGAGTCATCTTGCGCGGCACCAAAGACCTGGATAAGAGAAACATCCCGATATCTAACACCATCAACACTCTCTACGTCCGCTTCACATCTAACACGGCCTACTACACGCACCTTTGTTGCAGCACTCTCCTTAGAAATATCTCCATCAATCACAACATGATCCGCTCTGCGACTATCAAGCCAGCCTTCACTATCTAAGTGAACGTTCAGATGTAACCGTGCATCACCAGAAGCGCTATAAACAACTCTCCTTTCTTTTTGATGGACTTCCTGCTGTCCCTGCACCCTATCTTCCCTTTGCACAGAAGAAACTCTATGACCAATATGAAGCGTCTGATAGCCATAATTCTTCAGTGAAGAAGGAGCAAAAACAATCTCGCTATCCTCAAGAGCTATAGAGGAAATATTTGAATGAACTGCGGAGTGTAAACGACCTTGAGAACGATTCTCTCCTCCTACTAAGGTCCACCTAGAACCATTCCTTAAATCGAGTTTAGCAAAAGACCCACTATCAACATGAGTTCCTCCAGTCAAAGAAGACTGATCTGCATAAACCTCTACCAAAGGAGAAAAATTGACAACACGCAGCAATTCTTTCCCAGAAATCTTTGATCCCTTCGATAAACGCACATGACCAGAAGAACCACTACTATAGATAGCCGCATTATCCGAAACCGAAAGAGCTGCAGCCTCCAAAGAAATTATCCCTCCAGACCTCTTCTCTTCACTACCTCCTTTACCTTGCACAAGAAGTTCTTCTCCATCTTCTCTTTCATGTAAGAAGTACACCCCATAAAACTTCTTCCCTTTTACTGCGATATCGGAACCTACAACACCCACCCTGTAACCACTACTACATCCACCATAAGCCCCATCTCCAGATCGAACTAAAAAAGCATGAGAGTGAGAAAGATCAACCTTCCCCCCCTTAAAAAGGGTCGAGCCACCGCAGCCCAAACTAAAAGCGGCATTCTCTCGATCCTTTTCACTATCGCGCACTACGTCTGAAGAGGAATCTGAGACGGTTACACCCGTAGCAACAAAGGAACCATCCTTGTGTACACGAATTGCATCCCCCCCCTCAAAACGAAGCGATCCACCTACCATGGTAGCACTCGCTTTATCATAAACATAAACAGCTACGTTGCTTAAAAAGAGTCGTGTATTTTTTGCATGCTCAGATACATCTTCACGCACCTCAACAGACACACCCTGTAGCTGTACAGCCGCGTTCCTCCCAACATGAACTCCTACATTTCTTGACGAAATCTTACCACCCGCCATTTTAACAACCGCAAATTCTTCAGCATGAATACCCCTACTCACATCTTCAAAAGAAACCTTATCCAAAATGACCTCTGCACCATTCTCCCACACAGACACCCCTTCAACCGCCTCTATAATCGACCCACCGACCATATGGACTTTCCCGTTTCCTGCAAGACCTACATTCACGTCCTTAAAGTTAGAATTCTTTAAATTTATCTGGCTTCCCTTGAAAAGAATGACCCCAGAAAAAGGAACTCTCTTAAGACGAGAAACACCCTGAAAAGTCTCATAAGTATATAAATCAGAAGGACCAACAACATTCACGTTTGTTGCAACAACGGTAGCACCCTCCTTCAAGTCTATGGCGGAGACATTGCTTCTTAAAATCCTCCTTTCCTTTCCTAAATCGCTATCCTTAACTCTCGATATTGTCACATTATCAAGATTGACACTTGCATTACCTACCGAAATACCATTCGCATCCCTAAATAGGATAGAAGTATCCCTCAGGTTAAGAGCGCCCTCAGAAACATCATACCCTTCATAAATATCATGAGACAGCCCCCCGTATAAACCCTGCACACCTGCAACAACATCTGCACCGTGAAGAGCCAAAAAAACACCTCCTGTAAAAACAATCGCACGAAAAAAGCTATACAAACGACTTATATTCCCAAATTTCATAATCATCATTACCGCCAAATTTCCTAACAAATACAAAAATGCCCCCTATACAGCATCCACAGTGCGCTCCGCGTTTTGTGAGGTAAAATTAAATTATGGCAATAATAAGTTACCCCTTTACTGGGGATAAACCAACAAAGGGGTACAAAATAATCAATCTTTTCAGAAAAAAATAAGCGTTACATTAAATATAATGAAGAACTAAAAGCGATAACGAAAACCTCCAGAAAAGCTGCTCCCTGAATGACCTGAAGAACCTAACTTATGCTTGTAAACTATATCTCCATGGAACGCTACAGAAGACGATAATTCAGCATTAACTCCTAACCCCCCTTCTAAGGACGAACCAAAATCACTCAACGCGAATGAGTCCTTAAATGATACAAACTGTCTTCCTCCATAACTACTCGTCACATGGAACGTACTGTAAAGCGAAACAGCACCATCTCCCTGGAAGGATGAAACCGCCTTACTTAAACGACCTCCGGCACGCATCGTCAATTGATCAGGACGACCAAGCCTGATATCAAAGCCATCAACATCACGCGCAGGATCTGAAAGTAATAATTGGTAAACAAGATGAACCTGAGGTTCAACAACAACACCCCCTAAACGGTTAGTGAATGACTGACCTCCCTTGAACAAAACTGTAAACGGTTGTCCTGTTAAACGAGCCGTCTTCCCACGGGCCAATGTAGTAACATTTCCACGGAATAGACCATATGACAGAGAACCATCCACATAAAGCCCGCTATCACGTTGCATATGCGCATAGGCCGAAACAGACCACTTATCAAAAACGCTAGTCTGACTTCCCTCAACATTCTGAGGGCTCAAAGATACACGACCATATGTTCCTACTCCTCCAAGCAAAAGAATTCCATGATCACTCTCTATTGCCTTCAAAATAACACCTGCCTGCATCGCGCGGTAACCAATATTTCCTCCATAACCATATTCACGGGCTGAAAGGTTCGAGGCATAACGATGATTACTATCATAACCATGTACAGAAAAAGCTGGAGAATTATCAAAAAAACCATGCAGTAATACGCGCATACTCTTCAATAATTGATCCTGACGACCTATATCCAACAACTCAGAATGGAACAATGCATTCGGCAATAATAAGTAAGTCGGAATTTGAGGAACAACAGCTTTCACAACTGGCCCAGTTCCAGCCGAACCTTCATCATCCGAATGATCTGTCTTAACATGCCTGCTCTTTAAGCGGAAATCCCAAGAACTACCGTCTCCCTTAATCAACCTCTGGAAGAGGATCCCTTCTTTGATGAAGAAGAAGGACCATAAGCTTTCAGTTCATACTGATAAGGAAAACCATTCAGAGCAACATAACTGCTTACCAATTTAAAGGAATTTTCCTGTGCACGACCAGAAACCTGAATAAGTGAAACACTGTCATCAATGCTCTCTGCATCATCAACTATATTACTGACGTGACCTATGACATGAACATTAGTGGATAAACCAGCAACATCCCCATGAACTAACACACGATCTGCTTTCGCACCATAAAGGTTACCACGATTATCCATAGCAACATTAAGGAAAAGATGAGCATTACCTCCTGCAATATAAGCACTCCCCACGCCAGAACCAATATGAAGGGTTTGATACTGAGCGCCTGCTGCTTCAGGAGGAGAAAATGCTACTACACTATCTCCAAGAAATAGACGTGTAATATGAGAACTAAATGGATCCCTATCATTAAATGCACTGCGTGTTAACGTCCATTTAGAATCGTTAACTAAATAAAGCTCTGCAGTTGAAGTATCTGCAAGGCGGCTATTCCCTGTTAACGAAGACTGATCCGCATGAACAATAACATTCGAACCATTACTTGCCTCCAATAATAAATCACCAGAAATATGTGACCGCTTAGATAATTCAAGATACCCTGAAGAATTATGACTGTAGATAGCTACACCTTTCGGGACACTGTAATTTGTTGCTTTCAAACGAACAACACCAAAGGAATCCTTCTTTACGACCTGTTCTGCTGGAGAAGAAACCCCCGCTTCATAAAAATACACACCATAAGCACCAGCTCCTTCAACAGATACGGATGAATGCTCCATATTAACCTCATAGCGATCATAATTACCAGAGGGCCTATATGAGCTATAATCACTCGTAATCCACAAGCCATGAACACCGGAAACATCAACTTTGCTTCCCCTTAAAGTCAAAGTTCCACTCTTTGAGATATAAAACGCTGAGCTCTCTACTGGACCATTCTCATCACCTTGAACAACTCTCCTGATAGTAGTACCATCAGCAGTAAAGGAACCACTACCAGAAAGCTTATCACCCCATAAAGCAACGGCGTGCCCATCTGTAAATTCAAGCGATCCTCCTTTCATGCTAACATCTCCGTTATAGGTAACGAAAACACCCGCATAACCATCTCGAACTCTAACTAATGTATTCGTCAAAGTTACAGAACTACCCATTTCTGTCAATTCTTTGGAACCATCATAACCTGCAAAAGCTAAAGGATTAATACCTTCTGTCAAAACACCTATACCAGCTACTGTAATTGATCCACCGGCCATATTGATAGTGCCGCGCACAGCATGAAGACCCGTATTACGAAAATCTGTACCAGTAAGTTCAATCACTGAATCATTTAAAGTAACAGCTCCCCCATTCAAAGCTTCCACAGCATAGTAAGTCGGCCGCAACGTTGTACCTGTCACCTTACTTGACGCATCCTTAACTGTAACATTCGTTGCCACGATAGTACTACCAGAATCCTCTGATCGTATAGCACTAACTGACCATCTAGAATGAGTTCCTAGAGCTGAATTACTGGATTTAGAAATTTCAACGTTACTCAAGGACATTTTGCTTGCATTAGTCGCATGAACACCTGCATTTACGAAAGAAACAGCCCTTCCATCCATAGACAATGACCCCCCTCCTTTACCAAAAAGACCAGTCTTTCCTTCCACATGCGTACCAACAAGGGTAGTTGTACCACTACCCTCAACATGCACACCTTTGCCAAATGCAAGAACCGTTCCTTTTTCTATTCTTAACGATCCACCATTATTAAAAACAGCTGCATGCGAATATGACTTGCTCTCTATGGATGAATCAGTGAACGTGATGTCCCCTCCCGCTACCTCAACAGCAACAGTCTTACGTGACTCAATCTTCCCTTTCTTAAAGCGAACTGTTCCGCCTTCTACAAAAATCCCTCTTCTGCCTGTAGAAACGGCAACATCTTTTAAACGAGAATTCCCTCCTACAATGTGAAAACCGTCATTCATAGTGATAACCTCCCCCTCCGTCATCACAAACTCTCCACTTTTGACAAAAATTGCTCGTGGAGATGAAACACTCCTCACTTTTGTAGCAAACAAATCAGCTTTCCCACCTCCTACGTAGATAGCCGAATACAAACCTGAAGAATTTAGCGACCCTCTCTGCATCTTAACAGTTCCACCTAAAACAAACATCCCCTCTAAATCACTTGTAACAGTAACATCACTTAAGGAAACCAAGCTGCTAGGATCTATACGAAGCCCCATACCTTTTGAAGTGACCTTTCCTCTCTGCATCTTAACAGCTCCACCTGAAACAAAAACCCCAACAGGTCCCTTGCTACTTACTGAAACATCATGTAAATTAACAAAGCTTTCTCCTCCAGAATAAATCCCATAAGAGGCGGCAACAACATTACCACCTTGCATCGATAAAACACCGCTCATGCCTAAAATAGCTGCATTATTATCATTATCTGATTTACTCTCTATATTCGTATTAGTTAAGGAAACATGCCCTCCCCAAATATACAAGCCCACATTCTTAGCCGATTCAATCTTTCCTTTCTTTATCTTAACTTCTTTAGCGCTTGTCGATATCCCTCCCAAATTCGTACCAGTTACTTGAACACCGGTTAAAGAAATAGACACCCCTCCAGAAGCCATAATACCCATACCTCCTGAAGTAATATCTCCCCCCTCTATCTTAAGCTTCCCACCACCGGCAAAAATAGCAGCATGTGAATCTGATTTACTTGTCACCTTTACATCACTTAAGGAAACCGATACCTCACTTGAGAAAACCGAGCTGCTAGGACTTACACGAAGCCCCATATTTTTTGAAGTAACCTTTCCTCCCTGCATCTTAAGATCTCCACCCTCAACAAAAATAGCAGCATATGAATCCGACTTACTTTTCGTACTAACAGACACCCGTTCTTCTCCTTCAGCTTCTGTTATCTCAACATTGTCTAAAGTAACAGATCCACTTCCTCTGACCCTAATACCCCTCCCCTCTGAAATCACCCGTCCCCCCCCCATCTTAAGCTTCCCACCACCAACAAAAATAGATGCACGTGAAATTGACTTACCTGTCACCGTTACATCTGTGAGATTAGCTTCTCCGTTCACCATACAAATGGCATTGCTAGTTTCTGATAGGAAGCTTCCCCCATTTGATATAACAGACCCTACACCCGTGGTTATAATTCCGGTAGATCTCCTCCAAACAGAAATCATTTTGCTTCTTCGTCCCACTGCTCTATGACGTATGGTAGAGTTTTCACGACTTTTTTCAAAAAAATAAGAAGAATGACCACCAATATAAAGACCTATACCATCTCCACTAATTGATGCCTCTGTCGTCCGGAGTACACCACCATTAACAATGACAGCAGCATCTTCTAAAACTTCTTGCGACGGTGGAGCCACAGTATCTCCTCGCAGACGTACTTGTCTATTATATTCTCCCTTCACAATTGTTTTCGTCAAAGAAACATTACCTCCTTTTACATTGAGAGCTGCATTTTTATTTGAACTAACCCATCCATCGCCAATCTTAACGCTCCCCTTCTCAGCCAATATTGCTATACCTTCTGAACTTTTTACCTCAACACTATTTAAATCAACTCTAGAAGATTCATTACCTTTCACATAAAGACCTATACCACTTGCATCAAGTTCCCCAGCTGACATCTCGAATGTCCCAGTTTCATCAATAACGATAGCAGCATCTCTTCTCCCTCCTTCCATCTCATGCTTCACAATCACATTTTTGAAAGTCGCTTTTCCTCCCTGTATTGAAATACTACCCCCTCTCCCTTCTGAGGTAATCGTCCCATCATCTACGGTAAGGGTCCCACCTTCAACTAGAATCCCACCTGCCCCTAGATTTTTTACTTCAACACTCTCTAATGTAGCAACACCTCCAGATTTTACGCTGAGCACTTTACCTTTCGAGGTAATGCTCCCTAACTGCATCTCAAACTGCCCACCACTATCAACGAAAATCGTCGTACTGTCTCGCACATTACCACCCTTCACATCCACAAACGACAAATTAACATTTCCCTCTTCCTTTACTGAAATACCTATCTCACTATTTGCAGTAATCGACCCATTCATAAAATAAGCTTTTCCGCCTTCAACCGATAGCGTATTATTTCCCCCTCCTGTCATCTTAACATTAATAAATTTAGCCTCTTTTGAAGAATTGAGATCAACAAAAAGAGCTCCACCATCCTTTGAAACAATAGATGTATTCATTATCTCAGAACTCACCTCACTTAGAAGGGAAACTGCATACACATCCCCAGCTCCTTCACTTACAATAGATGCCTTATCTACAAAAACACTTCCTAGCAAAGCTTGAAGAGCCGTTGATTTTTCACTCTTTAACTGAGCTCCACCTAAACTGACGTCCCCTCCCGTTACAGAAAGTACATTAAGAGAAGCATCAATACTCCCTTTCCACATTTCGAATTTTCCGAAACTAACCAAAAATCCACGCTGAACATTCTTCAGCTCTACCCCCGTTAATGCAACGCCTCCATCCCAAGTTATCACCCCCGCGGCATACACATTATCAAATTTTGCATCCCTCACAGTAACCTTTCCTCCATCAGCAAGAATACCCACGCTAACATTTTCAATACTGAGATCACGCGCAGACAAATCTATTTTTCCACCTTTTTTCGCAAGAAGCGCTACATTAGCACGTTTAATTTCTCTCCCAGTAATACCAGACCCCGCAGAATCCTCTCTTCTTAAACCCCCGAAACGAGCAAGCGATGGTATAATTATCTCTCCACCTTCATCGCTTCGAAGGGCTACGTCTGCATTCTCAATTTCTAAATCAAGAACTTCAATTCGTTTATTTGCCGCGGTTACGGCAGCTACATTATCAGCTCCTATAACTTCCTCAATATATTTTTGATATTCTTGATATCCTTGTGGTCCTGAAGAAAAATCCAGCCATCCTTGACGAGGCCCTCGCCTACCTGGGTACTTATAAGAACACCCATACTTGTTGCCGCCAACATTTGTATCCAAAGGTCCTCCACTACTGCTCCCTGAAGAACATTCTTGCTGCAAAATCTCATCCTCCAAACTACTCGCTGCATAACAAGAAAAAGTTAACATACAAATGCATAAGCATGCGAAGTAACCGCCTTTCTTCATTGCCACTATCTTTCCCAGAATAACCATAATCATATGCAAATAAACACTTTGTGCTTAAAAAAACACGTTGCACATGGTAGTGACACATTATGGCAATAATAAGTTACCCCTTTACTGGGGATAAACCAACAAAGGGGTACAAAATAATCAATCTTTTCAGAAAAAAATAAGCGTTACATTAAATATAATGAAGAACTAAAAGCGATAACGAAAACCTCCAGAAAAGCTGCTCCCTGAATGACCTGAAGAACCTAACTTATGCTTGTAAACTATATCTCCATGGAACGCTACAGAAGACGATAATTCAGCATTAACTCCTAACCCCCCTTCTAAGGACGAACCAAAATCACTCAACGCGAATGAGTCCTTAAATGATACAAACTGTCTTCCTCCATAACTACTCGTCACATGGAACGTACTGTAAAGCGAAACAGCACCATCTCCCTGGAAGGATGAAACCGCCTTACTTAAACGACCTCCGGCACGCATCGTCAATTGATCAGGACGACCAAGCCTGATATCAAAGCCATCAACATCACGCGCAGGATCTGAAAGTAATAATTGGTAAACAAGATGAACCTGAGGTTCAACAACAACACCCCCTAAACGGTTAGTGAATGACTGACCTCCCTTGAACAAAACTGTAAACGGTTGTCCTGTTAAACGAGCCGTCTTCCCACGGGCCAATGTAGTAACATTTCCACGGAATAGACCATATGACAGAGAACCATCCACATAAAGCCCGCTATCACGTTGCATATGCGCATAGGCCGAAACAGACCACTTATCAAAAACGCTAGTCTGACTTCCCTCAACATTCTGAGGGCTCAAAGATACACGACCATATGTTCCTACTCCTCCAAGCAAAAGAATTCCATGATCACTCTCTATTGCCTTCAAAATAACACCTGCCTGCATCGCGCGGTAACCAATATTTCCTCCATAACCATATTCACGGGCTGAAAGGTTCGAGGCATAACGATGATTACTATCATAACCATGTACAGAAAAAGCTGGAGAATTATCAAAAAAACCATGCAGTAATACGCGCATACTCTTCAATAATTGATCCTGACGACCTATATCCAACAACTCAGAATGGAACAATGCATTCGGCAATAATAAGTAAGTCGGAATTTGAGGAACAACAGCTTTCACAACTGGCCCAGTTCCAGCCGAACCTTCATCATCCGAATGATCTGTCTTAACATGCCTGCTCTTTAAGCGGAAATCCCAAGAACTACCGTCTCCCTTAATCAACCTCTGGAAGAGGATCCCTTCTTTGATGAAGAAGAAGGACCATAAGCTTTCAGTTCATACTGATAAGGAAAACCATTCAGAGCAACATAACTGCTTACCAATTTAAAGGAATTTTCCTGTGCACGACCAGAAACCTGAATAAGTGAAACACTGTCATCAATGCTCTCTGCATCATCAACTATATTACTGACGTGACCTATGACATGAACATTAGTGGATAAACCAGCAACATCCCCATGAACTAACACACGATCTGCTTTCGCACCATAAAGGTTACCACGATTATCCATAGCAACATTAAGGAAAAGATGAGCATTACCTCCTGCAATATAAGCACTCCCCACGCCAGAACCAATATGAAGGGTTTGATACTGAGCGCCTGCTGCTTCAGGAGGAGAAAATGCTACTACACTATCTCCAAGAAATAGACGTGTAATATGAGAACTAAATGGATCCCTATCATTAAATGCACTGCGTGTTAACGTCCATTTAGAATCGTTAACTAAATAAAGCTCTGCAGTTGAAGTATCTGCAAGGCGGCTATTCCCTGTTAACGAAGACTGATCCGCATGAACAATAACATTCGAACCATTACTTGCCTCCAATAATAAATCACCAGAAATATGTGACCGCTTAGATAATTCAAGATACCCTGAAGAATTATGACTGTAGATAGCTACACCTTTCGGGACACTGTAATTTGTTGCTTTCAAACGAACAACACCAAAGGAATCCTTCTTTACGACCTGTTCTGCTGGAGAAGAAACCCCCGCTTCATAAAAATACACACCATAAGCACCAGCTCCTTCAACAGATACGGATGAATGCTCCATATTAACCTCATAGCGATCATAATTACCAGAGGGCCTATATGAGCTATAATCACTCGTAATCCACAAGCCATGAACACCGGAAACATCAACTTTGCTTCCCCTTAAAGTCAAAGTTCCACTCTTTGAGATATAAAACGCTGAGCTCTCTACTGGACCATTCTCATCACCTTGAACAACTCTCCTGATAGTAGTACCATCAGCAGTAAAGGAACCACTACCAGAAAGCTTATCACCCCATAAAGCAACGGCGTGCCCATCTGTAAATTCAAGCGATCCTCCTTTCATGCTAACATCTCCGTTATAGGTAACGAAAACACCCGCATAACCATCTCGAACTCTAACTAATGTATTCGTCAAAGTTACAGAACTACCCATTTCTGTCAATTCTTTGGAACCATCATAACCTGCAAAAGCTAAAGGATTAATACCTTCTGTCAAAACACCTATACCAGCTACTGTAATTGATCCACCGGCCATATTGATAGTGCCGCGCACAGCATGAAGACCCGTATTACGAAAATCTGTACCAGTAAGTTCAATCACTGAATCATTTAAAGTAACAGCTCCCCCATTCAAAGCTTCCACAGCATAGTAAGTCGGCCGCAACGTTGTACCTGTCACCTTACTTGACGCATCCTTAACTGTAACATTCGTTGCCACGATAGTACTACCAGAATCCTCTGATCGTATAGCACTAACTGACCATCTAGAATGAGTTCCTAGAGCTGAATTACTGGATTTAGAAATTTCAACGTTACTCAAGGACATTTTGCTTGCATTAGTCGCATGAACACCTGCATTTACGAAAGAAACAGCCCTTCCATCCATAGACAATGACCCCCCTCCTTTACCAAAAAGACCAGTCTTTCCTTCCACATGCGTACCAACAAGGGTAGTTGTACCACTACCCTCAACATGCACACCTTTGCCAAATGCAAGAACCGTTCCTTTTTCTATTCTTAACGATCCACCATTATTAAAAACAGCTGCATGCGAATATGACTTGCTCTCTATGGATGAATCAGTGAACGTGATGTCCCCTCCCGCTACCTCAACAGCAACAGTCTTACGTGACTCAATCTTCCCTTTCTTAAAGCGAACTGTTCCGCCTTCTACAAAAATCCCTCTTCTGCCTGTAGAAACGGCAACATCTTTTAAACGAGAATTCCCTCCTACAATGTGAAAACCGTCATTCATAGTGATAACCTCCCCCTCCGTCATCACAAACTCTCCACTTTTGACAAAAATTGCTCGTGGAGATGAAACACTCCTCACTTTTGTAGCAAACAAATCAGCTTTCCCACCTCCTACGTAGATAGCCGAATACAAACCTGAAGAATTTAGCGAAGGTGGAACTGTTAAGATGCAGAGAGGGGAAACAAAAACCCCAACAGGTCCCTTGCTACTTACTGAAACATCATGTAAATTAACAAAGCTTTCTCCTCCAGAATAAATCCCATAAGAGGCGGCAACAACATTACCACCTTGCATCGATAAAACACCGCTCATGCCTAAAATAGCTGCATTATTATCATTATCTGATTTACTCTCTATATTCGTATTAGTTAAGGAAACATGCCCTCCCCAAATATACAAGCCCACATTCTTAGCCGATTCAATCTTTCCTTTCTTTATCTTAACTTCTTTAGCGCTTGTCGATATCCCTCCCAAATTCGTACCAGTTACTTGAACACCGGTTAAAGAAATAGACACCCCTCCAGAAGCCATAATACCCATACCTCCTGAAGTAATATCTCCCCCCTCTATCTTAAGCTTCCCACCACCGGCAAAAATAGCAGCATGTGAATCTGATTTACTTGTCACCTTTACATCACTTAAGGAAACCGATACCTCACTTGAGAAAACCGAGCTGCTAGGACTTACACGAAGCCCCATATTTTTTGAAGTAACCTTTCCTCCCTGCATCTTAAGATCTCCACCCTCAACAAAAATAGCAGCATATGAATCCGACTTACTTTTCGTACTAACAGACACCCGTTCTTCTCCTTCAGCTTCTGTTATCTCAACATTGTCTAAAGTAACAGATCCACTTCCTCTGACCCTAATACCCCTCCCCTCTGAAATCACCCGTCCCCCCCCCATCTTAAGCTTCCCACCACCAACAAAAATAGATGCACGTGAAATTGACTTACCTGTCACCGTTACATCTGTGAGATTAGCTTCTCCGTTCACCATACAAATGGCATTGCTAGTTTCTGATAGGAAGCTTCCCCCATTTGATATAACAGACCCTACACCCGTGGTTATAATTCCGGTAGATCTCCTCCAAACAGAAATCATTTTGCTTCTTCGTCCCACTGCTCTATGACGTATGGTAGAGTTTTCACGACTTTTTTCAAAAAAATAAGAAGAATGACCACCAATATAAAGACCTATACCATCTCCACTAATTGATGCCTCTGTCGTCCGGAGTACACCACCATTAACAATGACAGCAGCATCTTCTAAAACTTCTTGCGACGGTGGAGCCACAGTATCTCCTCGCAGACGTACTTGTCTATTATATTCTCCCTTCACAATTGTTTTCGTCAAAGAAACATTACCTCCTTTTACATTGAGAGCTGCATTTTTATTTGAACTAACCCATCCATCGCCAATCTTAACGCTCCCCTTCTCAGCCAATATTGCTATACCTTCTGAACTTTTTACCTCAACACTATTTAAATCAACTCTAGAAGATTCATTACCTTTCACATAAAGACCTATACCACTTGCATCAAGTTCCCCAGCTGACATCTCGAATGTCCCAGTTTCATCAATAACGATAGCAGCATCTCTTCTCCCTCCTTCCATCTCATGCTTCACAATCACATTTTTGAAAGTCGCTTTTCCTCCCTGTATTGAAATACTACCCCCTCTCCCTTCTGAGGTAATCGTCCCATCATCTACGGTAAGGGTCCCACCTTCAACTAGAATCCCACCTGCCCCTAGATTTTTTACTTCAACACTCTCTAATGTAGCAACACCTCCAGATTTTACGCTGAGCACTTTACCTTTCGAGGTAATGCTCCCTGACTGCATCTCAAACCGCCCACTATCAACGGAAATCACTGTACTTCCTTCTGTCTCACCTTTCACAGTCACAGCAGACAAATTAACATCTCCCTTTCCCTTTACTGAAATACCTATCTTACCACTTGCCGTGACCGACCCATTCGTAAAAGAAGCTTTTCCTCCTTCAACCAATAGCGTACCATCATCTCCCCCTCCTGTCATCGTAACATTAGTAATTTCAGCCACTTTTGAAGAACTGCTATTCAACTGAATTTTATATAAACTGATGTCCTTTCCCACTACAGAAAGCGCATTAGAAGAAGTACTAATACTCCCTCCCTCCATTTTGAATTTTCCAGAATTAACCACAAATCCATGCTGAACATCCTTTAGTTCTACCCCCTTTAATACAACGTCTCCATTCTGAGATATCACCCCCGCAAGATACACATTGTCAAATTTTGCATCCTCCACAGTAACCTTTCCTCCAGCAGCCAAAATACCTATACGAACATCCTCAATACCAATATGCGTAGACAAATTTATTTTTCCATCCTTTTCCGCAAAAAGCGCTACATTAGCACGTTTAATTTCTCCCCCAATATTATCAGATTCCACAGAATCCTCACTATCTTTCGTAGAATCCCCTCTAAGCTCTCCCACATCTCTAGGATTATCGGAATGATGCGATGATATAATTATCTCTCCATCTTTACCGCTTTGAAGGGCTACGCCTACACTCTCAATTTCTAAACGAAAACCTTTAATTTGTTTATTCGTATCCGCATCCGCATCCGTATGTATGGCAACTACATGACCAATTATTGCATCTCTATCAGCATCAAGATATTCTTGCAAATTTACTGGTCCTATAGTAAAACCTGCCCAACCTGATGAAGGCATTTGATTACCTCGGTACTTATAAGAACACTTCTCGCCCCCGTCGTCAACATCTACATCCAAACGTCCTCCACTACCTCTCCCTGAAGAACATATTCTTTGCAAACTACTTTTCCGCGAGCTAACCGTTGCACCACTTCTCTGCAAGCCAACCGTTGCATAACAAGAAAAAGTTAACATACAAACACATAAACATACGAAGTAACCGCTTTTCTTCATTGCCACTGTCTTTCCCAGAATAACCATAATCATACGCAAACAAACACTTTGTGCTTAAAAAAAACACGTTACACACGGTAGTGACACATTATGGCAATAATAAGTCACCCCTTTGCTGGGGATAAACCAACAAAGGGGTACAAAATAATCAATCTTTTCAGAAAAAAAGGAATTCTCGTTTAAAAAATGTTGCCGTTTCTACGGGTAGAAGAGGGATTTTTGTAGAAGGCGGAACAGTTCGCTTTGAGAAAGGCAAGCGTTACATTAAATATAATGAAGCACTAAAAGCGATAACGAAAACCTCCAGAAAAGCTGCTCCCTGAATGACCTAAAGAACCTAACTTATGCTTATAAACTATATCTCCATGGAACGCTACAGAAGACGACAATTCAGCATTAACTCCTAACCCCCCTTCTAAGGACGAACCAAAATCACTCAACGCGAATGAGTCCTTAAATGATACAAACTGTCTTCCTCCATAACTACTCGTCACATGGAACGTACTGTAAAGCGAAACAGCACCATCTCCCCGGAAGGATGAAACCGCCTTACTTAAACGACCTCCGGCACGCATCGTCAACTGATCAGGACGACCAAGCCTGATATCAAAGCCATCAACATCACGCGCAGGATCTGAAAGTAATAATTGGTAAACAAGATGAACCTGAGGTTCAACAACAATACCCCCTAAACGGATAGACCCTAGCAGCTGGACCATCCCGAATATATGCTCCACCTACCAACGAAAAATCAGCAGCATAAACAATAATGCCATAACCATAGACTGTCTTTAACAGTAGATCATCTTCAACAAGTGTATTTTCTGATAACTTAGGAACAGGCAGCACGAAAAATTACCATATAATGGCCATATTATCAAAACTCTAAGAGTTTTTTCTTTTCAATGAAGTATTCTAAACTTCATCTCCTCTGTTTTTTCTACAATCACTCATTCATTTTTTTCTCTAAAAATTTTATCATTTCCATAAAAATACAAAAACAAGTATATTTCAATTTCGTAAATGTACTCCACTATGAATTATTCAAAAAACTCTGCACATCTACGCGACTTATTGAAAATAACATTTCTGTTTTTATATGAATACGAAATGTATACTTATTGCGAAATATATTGTATACATACAACACATTATTGCAATCTGTATAAAAATTGGCATTTTATAAATTTTGCCATAAAGTTTTGCATATTTATTCCTGCGTTAATTGTGAGGAAAATGAATTGTCTTGCAGTTATGCCATTTATACTAACTATCTTAACCTACAAAACCCTTTAAGGAATATTTAAAAAAAGGACAAAAGATGATTACAAAACGTATGACATGGGCAGCCTTTATTTTTGCTGTATTTGTAAATTTCATAACCATTTCATGGGCAGCTATTACAATTGAGCACTCTTCGGGAAGTACTGCTGTAGTTAAAAACCCTCAAAGAGTTGTCGTTTTTGACCTTGCGTCTCTTGATAATATGGTGCGTCTTGGCATTAATCCAACTTTTGGTGTCACAGAGGGGAAAAAACCTGCATATTTAACACAATTTGATGACCCGAAATATGAGAAGATTGGAACACGTACCGACCCAAATTATGAAAAAATAGCTACTTTTCAACCTGATCTTATCCTTATTGCTTCACGAGTACGGGCCAATTATCCAGAATTTTCTAAGCTCGCTCCAACTCTTGATATGACTGTTGGATATCAAACGACTCTCAAGGATATTGAGCGTAATCTTAACATTCTTGGAGAAATTTTTGATAAAAAGAGAGAAGCTCAAGCAGAAATAACAAACCTTCATAAAGCTTTAGAAGAAGTTCGTAAACATACCAAAGGAAAAGGAAAAGCACTCATTATCATGACTTCCGGTGGTAAAATAAGTGCATTTGGTCCTGGAGCACGTTTTGATCTACTCCATTCCGCTTTTGGCATTGCTCCTGTGACAGATAAAATAACTAAAGAGAGACATGGTCAATTGGTTTCCTATGAGTTTATTTTAGAACATAATCCTGATTGGTTATTGGTTGTTGATCGGGATGCTGCTATCGGACGCGAAGGACAATCTGCCGCAGAATTACTAGATAATGAGCTTATTCGCCGCACAACTGCTGGAAAAAAGGGCCAAATTATCTACTTAGATCCTCAAAGTTGGTATCTAGCAAGTGGAAACCTTACCGGACTTCATAACACAATAAAACAAATTAGCGAAGTTTTTCAAAAAAGCCGATAGGCCTACTGGCAACTGGCTTGCCATAAAAAATTTCTTGCTATAAAATTTGTCAGAAATGACACTTAATAACAGAGGGATAAATCTCTTTTGAGGGCCTCTGTTATTTTTTACAGAAAGCACTGAACGTGAAGAATTATTGGATAGCCGTAGCTGCTATTATTATGCTTTCCGCTGTCAGTCTCTTCGTTGGTTACTCTAGTGTAACGCCTTATGACTTGCTCTCAAATGATGCAAATGCATGGCTTTTGTTTTGGAAAACACGTTTTCCACGAACGATGGCTGCACTTTTATCAGGCATGGCACTTGCCCTTTCAGGAATGATCATGCAGATGCTTATACGTAATCGTTTTGTTGAACCTTCAACAACAGGAACTACGGAGTTTGCATCTCTTGGCATTCTTTTTGTTATGATCTTTGCTCCTGGCATCCCTACCTTTGGAAAAATGGCCGTTGCTACAATTTTTGCGATGACAGGATCGTTACTCTTCATATTTTTATTGCGCCAAATCCCTATAAAATCTGCTCTCATTGTACCACTTACAGGTATTATGCTTGGATATATAGTCAGCTCCTTAGTAAATGCCATTGCAGATTACGAAACACTTCTTCCCTCTCTCCAAGCCTATTTGTTTGGTAGCTTTTCAATGATCCTTGAAGGACGTTACGAACTCTTGTGGCTTGCTCTTCCCACATGTATCTTAGCTTACTGTGTTGCTGATCGTTTTACAGTTGCTGGCCTCGGAGAGGATTTAACCAGCAATTTAGGACTAAATTATCGTAATGTAATGTTTTTTGGCCTCTTTGTTATCGCATTAACATCTGCTGTAGTAATTTGCACAGTTGGCCGGATTCCTTTTGTAGGACTCATTATTCCAAACATTATCTCAAAGATCATGGGTGATAATATGCGCCACAGTGCACCTTGGATAGCAATCAGTGGTGCAGGACTTGTCCTACTTTGCGATCTTTTGGGACGACTTGCACAACGGAGCAACGAAATCCCTATCAGCACCACTATGGGTGTTGTTGGAAGTTTTGTTTTTATTGTGCTTCTTTTGCACTGGAGAAAGCGCCTTGGATAAACAAAAAACAACCCTGTGGATGCTCATAACACTCACTGTCAGTGCTTGCATTGTTGTTGCCCTCTATATGACATGGAATGTTAATACTTATACATGGTCATTGCGGTTAACAAAGTTGGCTTCTCTTTTACTTGTTTCCTACACGATCGCAGTCTCTACCGTCCTGTTTCAGACAGTTGTAAATAACCGCCTTTTAACGCCATCTATTATGGGGTTTGATCAACTTTACATCTTAATTAAAACCGTACTCGTTTATCATATTGGATCTCTTTCTTTACCCTTTTTAAATGCACAAGGACAATTTCTACTTGAAGCCGTTATTTTAATCATTTTTTCAGTTACTCTTTTTCGGTATTTCTTGTCAGGGAACCTTAAAGGAGTCCACTTCACTCTTTTAGTTGGTGTGGTTTTAGGTGGCTTTTTTTTCAGCCTACGCATGTTTATGCAATTGCGATTAGATCCAGATCAAATAATGAATTTAACGAGCATCATGTTTGCTAACTTCAATAAATTTAACTCACCATTGATCGGCCTTGCCACAGGAATTGTTTTCATTACCAGTATAATTGGTTGGCGTTTACGCCATACACTCGATATCCTTGCTCTTGGAAATGAAACTGCTCTCAACCTTGGAGTCCATTATAATAAAATTGTTACAACCATTCTCATCTTTGTTTCTATTCTTGTCTCTATTTCAACATCACTTGTTGGGCCCATTACTTTCTTCGGCCTACTTGTTGCAAACCTCGCTTACTACCTCACACCTCAAACAAAACACAGTGTCATGGTACCAATTGCAGTATTATTAGCTGTTATTTTTTTAGTTGGTGGTCAATTTATCTGGGAACAAATTTTCAACATGGTAGGACGTTTAAGCTTTATCATTGAATTTTTAGGTGGAACTGTCTTTCTAACTTTATTGATGAAAGGAAAGTTCAAGTGATCGAAATTAGTAACCTCTCTAAATCTTATGGAGCTAAATTAGTTATTGATAATCTATCCATTCATCTTCCGAAAGGAGGAATAACTTCTCTCATCGGTCCAAATGGTTCTGGAAAGTCGACTTTTTTAATGATGATAAGACGCCTTCTGCAAAAAAATAATGGCCAAATCCATATTGATGGCCTTAATATTGATAAAATACCGCATGACATTTTAGCCCAAAAATTATCACTCCTCCGTCAGGATAACCCTTTATCCATTCGTCTTACTGTGTATGATTTAGTGAGCTTTGGGCGCTATCCCTATTCCAAAGGACGTTATAATAATGAAGATAAACAATTTATCGAAAGAGCTATCCAATATCTTGGATTAAGCGGTTTGGAAACACAATTTTTAGATGAACTCTCTGGAGGGCAGCGCCAACGGGCTTTTATTGCGATGATCATCTGCCAAGATACCCATTACGTATTATTGGATGAACCCCTGAATAACCTGGATATGAAACATTCTATTTCCATGATGAAACTGTTACGTCGTGCTGCGGACGAACTTAAAAAAACCATTCTTCTTGTAATGCATGATATCAACTTTGCCGCATCTTACTCAGACAGAATTGTTGCACTCAAAGATGGTAAAGTGGCTTACTTTGGAACCCCAAAAGAAATTATTCAACCTAAAACTCTTAAAGAAATCTATGATGTAGATATTCAAGTGAAAATGATCAACGATATTCCTACGGCTCTTTATTACCAATAATTTTAGCAATTATTTTTTTTAAGCTTGCAGACATTTTAAAATCTGTTAGAAGCGATAAAACTTATGTTCTTTGGGGAATAGTTTAATGGTAGAACTGCGGACTCTGACTCCGTCAATCTTGGTTCGAATCCAAGTTCCCCAGCCATTGTTAATCTCACAATCCGCTCATGCTTAGACTTCTTTTATTTACCGAATGGTTTTACTTCTATCGTTACAATTTTCAGCAAATTATCAAAACACGATGGATTGTATATAACAACTTCAAAGGCCCAATTCATAAAGCTAACTAACAGGGAAAACTAGCCTTTTAAGATTAAATATTCTACAAGAAACACTTCTTTGCATAATCAGCAATAAATCTTAAAATCATACCCATCCCATGGCACTAACATTGGTATCCGCAAGCATAATAGTTTCTTTAAATACTACTTAAAGTACTACCATCTTTATTAATAAGTCCATTTCCGTAATTTAGCCTTATAAAAGCTCTCAGTAAAAGCCGTACTTTTCTGTAAAAATAAACTAATATTTTTCTAAACTTTTGAAATTATTTCCTAAATTCATAACAAAAAAACTCTAATCTTGAGCTTTTAACCGATAAAAACAGAAATAACTATTCAGATACAATAAAAGATCACAAAGTTTTATTACCGAAAGAGAGTATTAAAATCCCGTTTCTATTCGATTATAAACCAATTGTGTAAAAGCATAGATCTGCCCTCCAATAAATGGAGCTGTAAATGCTAATACAAAAAAGATTACTATAATTTTCGGAATAAATGTCAGAGTCATTTCTTGGATTTGCGTTAATGCTTGAACCAAAGCAATGATTATTCCAACAAACATAGCAGAAAAAACTGCTGGACCGCTTGCAATCAAAACGGTCCAGATAGCAGCAGTAACCATATCAATGGCATCAGCCTCATTCATACTTCAACTCTACTACGCAATTAAGCAGCTTTTTCATCTGGTTTTTCAGTTTCACCTCCATCTGGCTTTTCGGTTTCACTTCCATCTGGCTTTTCATCCATAACCGTGACACCAGGTCCTATTAAGACTTTTTCACCATTATCTAATACGGCAACTACACCATCACTATAAATGTCAACGGACTTAACATAACCTTCAACTATGTTTCCATCTTTATCCTTAAACTGAATATATTTACCAACATAACTTGCTGCGTTATTTGTTGTTCCATTTGCGAGAACCTGCTCAAGTTTCTCATTCATTTTTATGGTTTGTTCAACCATTGAAAAACTTGCCAATTGTGCCACAAATTCTGTTGAATTCATTGGGTTAGTTGGATCTTGATTTTTCATTTGTGCTACTAGCAACTTCACGAATGTATCATAATCCGCATTTTGCTTTTCCCCTGAAGACTCTGGCCTTGAATCACCGTCCCGAAGAAATCCAGGATTTCCAACTGTGCTAACTGTCATCTCATACCTTTCTAATACTGCATTTCAATATTTCTTACATTCACATCTGCTGTGGTGTTGATGTCTGAAGTAAGCATTTTTTCTATAACTTTAGCCTCTTTCTGAAACAAACCCCGAATTACTTTCAAAATCTCAAAGACTTTGTTTTTTCTATCAGGTAAGTACACTCTTTTAACCCTTCCAAAAGATCGGGATCCGTAAAAGTTTGTAAAAGTTTTTTTCAATAATTCGACAAACACAGCCAGCGCTTGCTTGGCTTCTTCTGGATTAATTAATATAAGCTGCGCCGAGAAATAAAGTTGTTTAAGCGGCGTATCTGTATCTTCTACCTGTAAAACATGCCCTTCTAAAAGAAACGTTGCATCATTGAGTAACTCAAAAGTTACCTTACGATCGACACGTAAAACAGCACCATTAAGAAAAATTTTTTCATTTGGCTTCAACGTCAAATACATGCTCTTCTCCCTCATTCATATCTTTCTGAATTTGTAGCAAGACCATCACGAATTGATTCAGAAATTTCAACGAGAACATCAAAATCTGCAATTTCTCCTTCATCTAACCTCTGAATTTCCTTTAAAATAAAAAAACCTATGGAAATAAGCGATGCCTTCAACGCTTGTGGCAAAGCATTATCTGCTTGTCCTAAATCTTCGATTAGAATAATCCAAAGTTTCCGGGAAAACTGAACCGCTTCACTAGACTCGTGTGTACCAGGGCCTTTTTCCTTCGCATCACGGAGAAGCTTAATGCATCGATCAAACAGTGAGCGCTCGCGTTCACGTGCGCTCATTGCGTCATCTTCCATAACGTCTTCGTATCGCATTTGATACATAAAAAGCCTCTATTTACCTAAGATAATTTACAAGACTTAACTGCCCCATACGAGCAGTTAACGTGTAAGAAAGATTAAGCATCGCTTCCAAATCTTTAACTCTTTGGGCTACTCCAGCTGCATCAACACCAATCATATTCAGCTCTGCATTCTTTAAAAGATCTGTCTGCACCTCAATTTGATATGTTGCTGATTTTATTCTTTCTTCTGCGCTCCCTAATCTAGAAGCTGTCATAATGATATCATTGATAGCTGTCGTTGTAGACGTTCCGTCAGAAGATGCACGAGCATTTGCAAAGACACTTGCTTGCGCTTCTTTTGATAGACCTCTATCACCAAATTCAGCTACTAAAATCATATTTTTCATGGCATCACGAAAACCTTTTTCGTTAGCGCTTACAGCCACATCAACAACTTCACCATTAGGCCCAATACGTTTTTCTGCAGAACCGTCTTTAGCATTTGAAAAAATCTTGCTAAAATTCTCTTCATCAAATAAGGCATTAAAAACCTCATCGATGAATTTATCCATATCTTCACCGGTAAGATCTTCAGGATTTCTTCCGTCCAGAAATTCTTCAAATGCGTCTTGAATAACTTTACTTGGACCTTCCTGACTTCCCACCTTATAAGGTTTTAACGGAGGTTCCTTGCTATTAACACCACCAAATACATATTCACCATTATAGTTTGTATTTAAAGCGGATATAAATGAAGCTAATGCACTTTCTGCCACTGATTTTGCGGTACCTGGTGTTTCCTCTCCTATATTACCAATAAGCATATTACTAAAAAGCACTAATGCTCCTGGTACTGTTTCATCATCACCTTGTCCGATCAAACTTTGAATTGCAGCCTGCGCTGAAGACATCCTCAAAGCCAACAATTTATTACTGTTACTAAACCCTTCGAGATAACTCATCTGATTTTGAATTTCCATCAAGCGCCCTGTACCACGACCCAACGTTAAACCAATATCATATACCCGCCCGGTCATTAATTCATAAGCAGCCTGCGTCAATTCAGACTGCCCCTGATTAATCATATCGCGCCTTGCATTATTAAAAACATATGTCGAAACTGATTGAATTTTCATTATACACCTACCGAATTGCAACCATAAGATCATCTAACATTTTGCCAATCGTACTAAGAATACGCGTTGTCGCTGCGTATGCTTGCTCCAATTGCAACATAACTGCCATCTCATCATCTGTATTAACGCCCGTTTCATTGGATAATGCCTCAGCAGCACGCGCAAACATTGTTCTTTGATATTTCGCATTTTTATCTGCATCTGCACGTAGGCCTTCAAGCCAACTCACTGAATTTTTACTAAAACTCATCAAAGATTGTGACGAAGACAGCCCCGTATCAGAGCCAAATTCTCTCTCTTTATCAAAAGCATCAACTAGTGATTGAATATCTTTACCAAAGTGTTCCGGGCCACCACCTTCTGTCTTGCTATCAAACAGGGGATTAAGCTTAATCCGCCCCGATAAACCTGCAAGAGAACCTATCTGACCTTCTGGCATATCACCATCTAAAAATAAAGAAGGAGGACCAGAAAATATTGACATCAAGGCATTGGCTGTTTCATCCAATTGCTTTTGATATTGTGGTGCTATTTCATCACGAGACTTTAAAAGACCACCGATATTGCCACTTCCATTTGGATCCATAAAAGATGAATGACCTAAAGGAACACCATCAATAAAAACTTGCTTTCCTGAAACACCGGCTGGCAAAGACGTACTCGATTGAAACGTCACTTTACGTGGATTTTTGTCATATAGTGTACTGCCATCCATACCATAGATACTTGTACTTCCATCAGAATGGCTTACTGTATTGATACCAATTTCTTGAGATAACTCTTTTAAAACGGCATCACGTTGATCCATATAGCTATATGCATCTCGACCTGAATTTTTTTCTTGGACAACTTTTTGATCGAGTTCATGAAACCTTTGCAAAAGGGCATTAATATGGTCAACAGAATCTTGAATGTCACTATCTGCATCATTACGCAATTTTTCAATTTCACGATTTCCCTTGTTGAGAGAATTTATCAAATCGCGTGCACGATCAACTGCAGCATCCCCAGCAGAACGCTGATCTGGATCATTTGCATAAGCTTGAAGTGCTTTTTGAAACTCACTGAGCAACTGAGAAGGTGCATGTGAATATCCATCCGCACCATGAATCTCAGATAAGCGGGTCAACCCATTTGCCAAACTACCGGCAGCGGTAGCTTGGCTTGATTTAACTAGATAATTATCTAGCAAATATGGGTTATCATCACGACGGACGAGAACATGAACAGCTCCATTCTGCCCTGACTCCAGATATGAAATCTTTCGAGTATAATTAGGATCTCGAGCACCAGTTATATTTTGTGCAACAACACTAAACTGACCTGTTGTTGCCTTCAAAGAATTTCGAGCTGAATTCAACGCTGAACTAAGAGTCATAGCCTCATCCCCCCTTTAAATTATCGTTTTAGATTAACAATGACATCCATTAATTCAGAACCAGTTTGAAAAACTTTAGAATTAGCTGTGTAATTGCGCTGTGATTCAATCATGTCTGTTAATTCTTCACTCATATCAACATTTGAATCTTCAAGATAACCAGAATGTAACGAACCAAAGACACCATCATTGGGACGCCCTTGCATTTTAGCCCCTGTGTAAATATTTGTTTGAAAAACAGTTCCACTTAAAACAGTCAAACTTTCTGGTGACGTAACAGTAGTAACTCCTACATGCCCAATGACACGGGTTTGTCGATTGGTGTATTTGACCTGAATTTCACCATTTTTACCAAAAGAAAAATCATCAAAAGCACCTGCTTCCATACCATTTGCTTCTGCTTCAAAGGCATAGCTATTGCCCTTCTGCGTTACCAAAGAAGCGTCTCCAACGCCTCCAAAATCAACAACAACTTCAAAAGTCCCCGGAGGGTCTCCCCCATCATTTTCCGGTAATATTAGTTTGAAATCTGATATAGGCTCTATAAGATTGCCTTCTTTATCAAAATTAAAGTCCGTAGTGCCAACCTTATTATCTCCATGATAAGCATCAACCGTCCATTTGTTATCGGCGGTCTTACGCATATAAAAATCGACTTGAACTTTTTTACCCTGACTATCATAAACAGTTACAGACTTCTTCTGATTATAACTTTTAGGATCATTAGGATCGATATCTCCATCCCCTAAAGCTTCCGCACTAGCGTCAAAATTTGCTTTAAAATCAATCATCGTTGTGACTTCAGGATCAAATAAATCCGTCGGGCCACCTTTAATTTGAATTCTCTCTCCTTCATCATTCAAAAGATAATATCCAGCTGTATTACGCAGATAACCATCTTTATCACGCACGAAAGAACCTGCACGGGTTAAAAATTCATTCCCATTTTCGTCTTCAACACGAAAAAAACCATTCCCATCGATCATTGCATCACCAGAACGCCCTGTCGCACGCGCAGGACCACTGAGAGAAATATCATGACCAACATGGCTTTTTACACCACCGGGAATATATGCATAATCCCCCGAAGGCGTCACATAATTGGAAAATTGCACATTAGTACGTTTGTACCCAACTGTACCAGCATTAGAGACATTTTCTGCAACACCAGCAAGGCGCTTTCCCTGAGCGTTCATCCCTGAAATACCCGAGTGCATCATACCGTAAATACTCATCTCACCTCCTTATATTAATGCGTCCTAGAGACACGTTTTAAAATTAACTTACAAACTTCTTTACAGAAACTTTCTTGCGTGAAGCTGTTGCTTAAGTAGTTTTACGAAAAATAAAGGTGATTTTTAAATTAAGGGCATATCTTCTGATGTTATTTTAACACAAGCAAATACAAAAACAGATTTTCATGAAATATTCATTAAACAAAGGTAAAAACTATATTACGTGAAGCCTAATTAATTTTTGACTATTAAACTATAGCCAAGAAAACGCTTCGAATCGATAATATCGTAACCAACTTTGAATTTTAATTTTTTGCGAAGTTTACTTATATGGCTTTCAATGACATTTTCTTCAATAGTATCATCAAAAACACCATAGACAGCGTTGAATATTTGAGTCTTATTGACACGCCGTCCAAAATTAGAAGCAAGATATTCAAGAATACGCCTCTCACGACGAGGTAACGGAAAGTCTACCTCGTTAATACGTGGATCACGTCCATCATTAAAAACGCTAATAGGCCCAACTCTCACTGCAGCATCAATGCCGCGGACATCCCCTCCCATACGGCGACGAATAGCAGCAATTCGTGCTAAAATTTCGCGAACATGAATGGGTTTACGCAAAACATCATCAATACCCGCTTGAAACAATTCTATCGTATGATCAAGCAAATTGATCTCTGTCATAGCCAATACGGGCACAGAACTATAAAATCTGATTTCCTTAGGAAGTTCAATCTGGTTTTTGCAGCTACCCAATAAGACTGCTTCAATTGAAGAAACCTCATTACTTGAAGCCTTAGAAATCCACTCACTAAAATCAGTAGATGAGAGACCTGTCGTTGCAACACCTTCTTGAGAAAAAAGTGCAGCATAGCCATCCGTCACCAATCTACGGTCATCTACGACAACTATCATTGATAGTTTCCCCCTCGAAAACATAAATCGTGTGTGCGACCCAAACCCCGCACCACTTACAACTTTCTTACTATAACTTTAATTTCTATAAAAAAACAAGTTATTTTTCTAATTTATTATCCATAAATATTATACCTATACTATAAATTAGACATTTTTTCTTTGGTGAACAATTTATAGTTGCAAGTAACATAATCAAAAAATACCATTTTTATCAGAAATACATTAGTTTAATCTTTACAGAAAGATTTGGAATTAGCGGTCCACTTACCAAAACCACTAGCAACCATATTATGGATAACGCGGCAAACATAACGCTTTTGAGCTGGATCATTATTAGGGCCTGCATGATACCGTGCAACGGCCATTGTCCAACTCCCCTCCCTTTTGTGTAAAATTTGCAGAAAACGTGCTGCATAATCTACATTTTCACGTGGTTGAAACATTTCTTCGACAGAAGAAAAATGCAACCCGTGATAATAATGATTAATTTGCATACATCCTATGTCAATTAATCTGATGCCACGACGCCGAGCATTTTTAAACAGAATCACCCCTTCTGCACGTGTTTTAGCAAAAACAGCACGGCCATCAATATTCAATGCATAAGGCTGGAGAGATTCTTTGTGACCTGTTTCTGTCAACCCAACAGCATAAAGAATGCCTAAAGGAACACCATAGCGCTTAGAAGCATTGATCATTTCTGCTTCACATGCATTTTCAGCTGCAAAACCACTGAATGCGATGAAATTATACAAACAGACGGTGAGAACTACGCGGATAAGCATCTTCATGCAAAGGCTCTATTAACAGTGAATCTTCCAATAAAAACTGTTTAAAAAATTGTTTTGATCCGTTGTGTCTACCTTGATCATTGCGGTCAAATGCTTGACGCTGTCCATCAAAATTTTGTTGATTATAACCCTGACCTAACCCTTGCCCTACCTGTATTAGCTGGTTTTCTGAAATAGATTTATCAACGATAGTTACCAATGAGCGTATACCATCTCGGGCATGCACTTTTTCTAAAATACGCATCAACATTTGCTGATTATCAGCTAGGAGACGTGCTGTTTCCTGACGCTGAACTTGTAATTCAATATGCAACCCTTGTGTTGTCATCCGTAACTTTGCGTCAATCGTTCCAAGCTCACCTGGTGTTAACTTCAAATGCAAAAGCTGCACAGAACCAACCTTTTTATTTAAAGTAATCTGAACATCATTCAATGGACTGAGAAAATTTTTCTTTCCTGCCTTTAAAGAAAGTTTATCTCCTATCTTCAAATTATCAAGCGATTGAGAATGTCCCATTGTATGAGAATGCCCTACTTCTGCATCAAAGCGAACTACTAAGGGATCATTGCTTTGTGCAGAATTATGCGTAAAACGATCCAAAAGTTTTTGAGATTGCAGATCCTGCTTTACTTCCCTTTTTTGAACCGCTTCTTCATCCACATCCACCTGTTGTATACCGTTAATCCATTGATTAGTTTTTTCATCCTTTATGAAACCTGGATCATTTTCACCATTTACAAACGCACTTAATTTTTCTTCAATTTTATCTTGTTGCATCAATTTTTGAACCAAACATACAGAATTAATCTCTCGTTGATGGAGAAAATCCTTCTGGCACTCTAAATGCTTCTTTTTTTCTTTAAGGATCTCTATGCTCTCTCTCTCTTGCTCTTCTTCTGTTTGTATAAGTAAGGAGTCTTCGCTGGCGTTCTCCTGACCCTTATTAACTAAAGTTTCAAATTTTCCGCGCATCTCATCGCTTATATCTTCATCAAATTGAGTTTGCCCCTTACCCAATATAGGCGATACGGAAGAAAAGAGATCCTGCAACTTATCTGCATTAATCATCACATCTTGTCTCCCAATGATTGATCAATAATATTGATCTTTTCTTGTGTCTTCTCGATAAACTGATCCGTCTCTGCCATAACAGGCAAGATATTATTATTTTTTTCTTCAATAGATCTCCCTAGCCTTATTAATATCTCTTCACGAGGAGAAGAGTGAGCAGCAACTTGTTTTTCGATCTCTCCCTGAGTATCTGACAAAGCAAAGGAAACTCTATTTGCCACATTTTGCGCGGCACTCAGCAACAAGCAATCTCTTTCTGACACCCCTTCACAAGAAACTTCTTGCAACATTCGCGCAGCTTCTTCTGCTGATGTTGAACCAGCCAAACTCGCTGCATAATAGAGGCGAATAGACATATCATTCATGCTCAAATCGCGTGCCAATGTTAAAGCTCTTTGAGTCGTTAAATGAACTCTTTCCATACGTGCATCGAGTAATGCTGTACGACTAATATCCGTATACGTCGCCAATTGAACCATTTTTGGAGCATATGAAATCAAAGTCTCTAATTGTTCATCATTTAATTTTTTATCGATGTTGGAAACCGCAATTCTAAATTCACGCCAGAAATAAGGAGAATACGGTGATTTTTTAAATCTATATCTATAATTACGGACTAATAAAGTTAACAGATCTATATCACCAAGTGTTGCGGCAACCTTTATTTCACTGCGAATTGCACTCTCCTCAAATAAGGTACCTACGGCAAGAAGTCTTACCTGATCCAATTTTTTCATGGCTAAAACTGAATCTCTTTCAAGTGTATTCACTATAGTGGAAAGAATGATAGAAAGAAATAAAGCAGGAGGTAACGATTGAAGACTTTCATCACCCACATCTTCAAAGGCCCTTAAAAATTCTCCTCTTTTATAAGATGCATAAGCTAAAGCACCCTTTATCATATTTTGAGGAATTTTCTTTTCTGCCTTGTTTTCTAAGATCATCTTTACAGCTTGGGGATTTCCTCCATTAAAAAGATAGATCAATAATGCGTGAAGATTGCTCTCATTTTGCCAAATATTGGCGTCAAAAGTCAAAAACTCTTCTCCAATTTCTTTTAAAAGAGCTCCCTGTTTTTGCAATGCTCCTTCTTGGCCTAATACAACTTGATCCTGCAAACTTTGCAATGAACGAACAAGCTGAACGGGTCGGGATAAAGCAGTATCTGATACAGATGATGAGGATACTGCTGAAGAAACTTCTACTTGAGCCACCAAAAGCCTATTCTCTTTTGTATGATCCACTCGTTTTTCTCCATACGAAGACGCTCCTCCCCCCCGCAGAAAAATTCCCTGAGTAACAGCAATAAAAAGGAAAAATTTACATATTTTTTTCGTTATCATGGTGCAACTTTTCCCTCTGGAAGCGGAATTTTTTGTGCTGGACTTTTAACTGCAGCATCAGCTTCCTGAATCCGTTCACTCTCTGAAAATTTTACCAAAATGGATATACGCCGATTTTCAGCAGCAAATGGATCTTGTTGATTTTTTAGCTTTCTATCTGCGTACCCTTCAATGCGCAAAACTCGTCTTTCATCTAAACCACCCCGCACTAGCATATAGTAAGACATCTGCGCTCGCGCTGTTGAGAGTTGCCAATTATCATAAGTAGAGTGACGATAAGGTCGAGCATCAGTATGACCGCCAACGATAACATCTCCCTCATGTTTTCCAATAATTTTTGCTACATTACCGATAATTTCAACCATCTCTGCTGTGGGGACAGAAGAACCAATCTTGAACATTTCACCTTGAGATTGATCCATCAATTCAATCATTACTCCTTCGCTGACTAAATCAACAGAAGCGCGCACAGGATAATCATCGCCCATCTCTTTTACGAGATCTACTAATTCATTTGCAAAACCACGCTCTTTTTTGGAAGCTAAACTATTCTGCATTTCTCCTTCCTGTTGTGTCCCTTTTTCAACAAGGGAAGGATCAGAAACAACATGCTGTTTCCAATAGTTCAAAGAAAATGGCTCACCATAACTACCCCACATCTCAATACCATCACGTGGCTCTCCACTACCTTCTTCTCCTACGGCCTCACTTTTGATTTCTTTATTGATAGAATTCTGCATGATTTGGTGTGTCTGAATAATCTTCTCTAATCCCGCATAGGGATCACGCATTAATTTTGCTTCTTCTCCGGTATTGAATCGACCATTTTCCAAGCTCTCTTCTTCGCTTTTTTGATTTACAGAACCTTGCGTATCACCCTTGCTATCACTTTGCTTAACATCACGCTTACTTGTGTCATGATCAACCAACTTAATTGGGTTAAAATAGTTTGCAATAACGGCCTTTGCTTTTTCATCTTTGATGTTTACTAGCCACATCACAAGAAAAAGTGCCATCATTGCTGTCATGAAATCAGCATACGCAATTTTCCAAACACCACCATGATGATCATCATTATTATCGTGCCCTCCACGACGAACGATAACAATTTCTGAATGAGGATGTTGCGGATCACCTGATTTCACTGAATCAACTCCTGCAATGTTGTCAATAATGAGGAAAGCTGTGTAGTGATGACTGTCTCATCACGACGCAAGCGTATCTCCGTACTGTCAGTCGGCTGAAATTTAAATTGGGAAGAATTAAATCCTTTTTGCTTTTTTAGTTGTTCAAGAAGTTTTTCATTGCCTTCAAGAATAAGAGGATGCTTTGCATCAACAGCCTGTTTTGCTACTTCTTCAGCAAAATTCTGCAATATTTCATTTGTCATTTTTTTACCAACAATAACAGAAAGAATTTGTACAACATCTTGAGCAATCTCTTGACGTAAAGATGAAAAATCTCCTGTTAATTGATGACTTATACGGTCCCCTAGAGCTACAACCGCATTTTGTTGGATCTCCTCAAGAGCTTGTGCATGCTCCTCCTCCATACGCTTCTTTTCAACTGAAAAATCTGTTTGTAACTTTTCTGTTATTTCTTTTACTGCCTGATCGACAGCTTCTTTTTGAATTACATCAGAAACATTAATATCTTTAGAAATAGGAGAGTTCTTAAGTGACAAAAAGTCTGTCATTCTCTCTTCCAAAACTGCATCATTGATCAATGATGATGCCTTTTGCATGTCATCATCATACATAATCTCTTTCTTATCCTTGAGAGGTAAAATAGCTGTTCCTTGATCCCCAAAAGAAAAATCACTTAAACGAGAAGAAAGAGGAACTACACCACCATATTCTTTTTCACTTCCATAACTGGATAAAAAAACATCTTCTTCTTTATCAACAATACAAGTTGGCGAAAAATCATTCAAAAAAGAAAAAAGTTGCGGACCTACTTTTCCCTGAAACACGTCACTTGTCTTTTCCATTTTATTCTTCACATCCATTTAATGAGATGCCCCCATCAATTTACGTAACCTGCGCAGTTGTATCATGAACCCACTCACGTAAAATCCCAACAAAACGTTCTTCGTCCATTTCTATCATTTTTTCAAGACGATCCTGCGGAGGAACACGCATACGATTACGCAAATCACGGAGTGCATCATCATTTGTCTTTGTTATCTTTTCGGATTCAGAACTCCCTGATTGATTTTGCAAAGCGGGAACAGCACCTAAATCTGTCAATGTCCTTGCATTAAGTGCTTTTTCTCTTTCACGCATTAATGGACGCACACCAAGAAATAAAATCAGCAAAACGGCAGCTAACAAAGCAATCCCATTGATTATACTTGGCAGATAAGGAGACAATGATCTCCAAAGAGGTGCTTTGACAGGCTCCAAATCTGCATCAGAATTACCAACAAAGTCTACTGCTGTTACGTTAATAATATCTCCACGGTTTGGATCCAATCCTGCAGCTGCTGAAACCATATGTTGAATGCGATCTATCTCTTCATTAATAAACTCTTCAGAGCCTGCCTTTTCACCACCTGCAGAAACTAAACGTGAACGATCTACTATGATAGCAACAGCCAATTTTTTCACGCTGTAGCCATCTCTAACTGTAGAAATAACTTTAGAGCTGATCTCATAATTTGTTGTCTCTTCACGACGATCTTTTTTATCAGTTGATCTTTCCCCATTGCTGCTTACAATTTCTTCTTGCGGGATATTTTGTTCTACCCCAACAGCATCATTATTACGACTATTTTGGCTATCTGCCTGATCACGTATAGAACGCACAGAACGTACTACCTGCGATTCTGGATCAAAAATGGTTTCACTAATTTGACGTCGATCTGTGTCTAACTCAACCTGTACGCTAGTTTGAAAATGATCAAACCCTAAATAAGGAACCAACTGCTTACGAATATTGGTATCAATCTGTGATGCTACCTGATGCTCGAGAGAAGCCATCGCTATAGGAGCTCCATTTAATGCATCAACCCCTGAAGCCAACATATGCCCCCGTGTATCCATTACCGTCACCGAGCTTGCTTCAAGCGAAGGAACTGCAGCTGCAACCAATTGCCTAATAGATTGCGCAGATTCAACAGAAAAACCACCATCTGTGCGGATCACGACAGATGCCGTAGGTTTCTGATTAACTCTACGAAAAGAGCCCTTATCAGGCAAAACAATATGAACACGCGCAGCTTTTACACCTTGCACAGCTTGAATAGTGCGAGAAATTTCACCTTCCAATGCACGTTGACGCGTAATTTCTTGCATAAAAGAGGTTAATCCTAATGACCCCATATTATCAAATAATTCATATCCTGCATTATTCGATGTTGGGAGACCTTTTTCTGCAAGAAACATTCTCGCTTTTTCTGCGTTCCCTATGGGGACTTGAACGGAATTCCCTTCAGAAGAAACATCAAAAGCAATTCCAGCCTCACCCAAAGCCATTCCTATACGATTTACATCATCACGAGAAAGACCAATATAAAGTGTTTCATATGAAGGACGTGTTAGATAAAAACTGGAGAATAAAATTGTTCCAAAGAGTGTTATTCCAACCAAACCAAGGGCTACTAAACGCCTCGCTCCCAGTTTATGGAGAGCATTTCCTGAAGAAGAAAGAAAAGCAAAAAGTTTATCAAGCATACATTCATACCGTCATCATTAAAAAATCTATCATGAGATATGGCAACACAACGTGTTTAGAGTTATTCACCCACTCACTCCTCTAGATGATAAAAAATAAAGCTTGCGCGAAAATGATGTCTGTTCTCAGATCAGGATAACAGAACATCTAGTAATCGTAATCACATCACTTCCCAGAGAAAAGAACCTGTTCTTGAGAACATGTAAAATGATATTCTTTCTGCAAAATTCTTAATATAAATCATTTTAAAATTTATCCCCCTACTCTTTATGAAGTATAAAATCCCTTTATAAAAGAAATCTTATCACAAAAGTGACACTCTCCATCAAAATTCCTATGTCACCTGCATAAAATATACTATAAAATACAAAAAACAAATACCTACTTATCACTCAATACAAGATAATATGCTTTAAGCTGATATTAACTATCAAGACAAACTTAAAGCTAAATATAACCTAAAGCACTACTTTGCCCTATGCAGGCTATTGACATAAAAATTACAAGAATGATACCGTCGTCGCTATAAAACGTAGGGGACTTTCTGCAATAATTTTAAATAGCTAATTTATCTTTCTTCTTCAATCGGAGAGGAATGGATTGTGGCAAATTAAGTTGGAATATTTTTATGCATAAAAAATATCTTTTATCATGCACAGCCATCGCTAACTTATTTTTAAGCATCCTTAATTTTGATGCAAATGCTCAAAACCCAAAAAATGATATCACCAGTAAGGCTAATGAAACAATAAATAATAAAGGACCTACTGTTGGCGCTATTGCTGATGGTCCCGATGGGAAAATTGAATTAAATGGTGGCGCGGTAATCAAAGACGTTGATATTGGTCTTTTTGCGCAAAATGGTGGTACAATCACTATGAAAGATGGTTCCATTCTAGCGAATGAAACAGGTGTGCTTATTTTGCAAGAATCTCCAGAGTCATTGGCCAATCCAAATAGTCTAACCGTCATTACCCTAAAAAATGTTACCATTAGTGCACATGATGGAATTATAACACATGCTGGTGAAGTCAAGATGACTGGAGGTTCCATCACAGCAAAAGCGAATGCTGTAATAGCTCAATATGACCCTAAAAATAGTAAAAATACGCTCATTACTTTAGCTGGTACGTACATAAAATCTGAACTCAATGGCCTTCATGCAATAGGTGAAAAAGCAAAAATCGTTATGACTGGAGGCCAAATTTTTGCGAATAAAAATGCATTCATCGTAGAAAATGGCGGGCAACTTGAAATTACAAATGTCTCTTCTGCAAAAGCTAATGACCATGGTATAATTTTGAGAACCTCCAATGAAGAAGGAAACCCTGCTGGTTCAAAGCATTCCAATAAAGTAACTTTGACTAATACAAAATTGGTTGTAAAAGACGGCATTGGCATTCTTGGAACTTCTGCAAAAGGTGAAATAAACCTAAAAAATTCTGAAATTCATGCAGATGTCTTATTGGACAGTGTGAAGCAAGAAGAAGGAAATATTAAAAATGGTTCTGCTAATCTCACACTCAAAGCTGAAAATTCTATCTTAGAAGGTAGTGTACGCACCGCAAAAAATGATAACGTCTCCTTCGATCTTAACAATACAATATGGAACCTAAAGACAAGTAATGAAAAAGACGAAAATGGTCAATTGCTTGATATTAAAGACAGATCATATTCTAAAATTTCTAAGCTCACACTGAAAGACAGTACCATCTTTTTTAAAGAACCTGACGGCGATAATTATCACACATTGCTCATAGACTCGAAAACACCTGCTTCCTTTGTGCAAGACCATAATTTTAAAAATGATCCTATTGCCTACATCGCAGAAGGAAATGCGAAAATTTATATCAATAGCCAATGGAGTAATGGTGCTAAAATAGGAGATCAAAAAACTGATCGACTTCTCATTAACGGTGACGTATTAGGAACCACTATAGTCTACGTCAAAATAAAAGAAAATAACACTGACCAAGAAGATGACTCCATACCTTTGAATAAACAGGGTATTTCGCTCATTCAAGTTTCCGGTAAAGCTGATAAGAACTCTTTTAAGCTAGCAAATAATTATATTACGCTTAATGACTCACCCTACAAATACACACTTAATGCCTATGGAAAAGATTCAAGTAACGGTGAATCAAACTCTGATCAAAACTTGGTCAATCCTGGTGATGATTTTTGGGACTTTCGCCTACAACGTGCATATCTTGATCCCGACAAAAAAATAAGAGCTGTCGCTTCACAACTTGCCAGTTATCTAATTTTGCCTAACGCTCTATTTTCTGCTGGTCTTACCGATATGGATCATCAAGAAACAACCCTATCACACATACGATCAAACTCTTTATACGTAAATGATCACAAAAACAATTCCTTCTCTCTCTCTTCCTATGGCCATACAATGGCACTATCATCTGAACGTACAGCGCTAGAATATGGCTATGGAGCTAACGTCAACTATGGTGCTTTACAAACAAGGCTGGAACTAAAAACATTGGAAAGAAAGAACTCTACCACATATACCGGCTTTTTAGGAACTTATGGTAGCCTCTCTTTTACTCCAAAGGACATGGCTGATTCTAGTAAGAACAATCTAAATAAATGGTCAATAACAGCCTATAGCAGCACACACTACGATAGTGGCCTATATGTCAATACATTACTATCCTACGGTATTGTCAATGGTAATACCACCAATGACATAATAGGTAATACTTCAACATTAGATGGCACAAGAATGTGGGGATTATCCGCAACCGTTGGACAATTATTTGAAACAAACGTTGAAAACCTTCTTTTAGAATCACAAGCACAAGTTGCTTACCAAAATTTAATCTTTCCTATCATTTCAGATGTTGACGGTTTTAAAGTTGATATGGGGTCTCCACATCAGTGGTTGGTACGTCTTGGCGGACGTTTGACAAAAACAGTTGTTAAAGCTGAAAATGAAAACATAATTTCCTTTTATAACAAACTGAATCTCATGAAAACATTTGGCAGCAGTGATACGATAAAAATTGGTGATATATTCCACGTTGATCCTATGGGATCTTTACTCGAAGGAGGTGTAGGTATAAATGCTCAATTATTCCAGCAGGTGAGCTTACATGGGGATATAAGCCACCGACACAAACTCCAAAAAGCCGGTATATCTGGAAATATCGTTTCAGGAGGATTGCGCTATAACTTCTAAACATGATATGTGACATTGATCATTTAGATGTAGCAATTACAAAATTGCGTAAATTGATTTGACTTTTTGATAAAAAAAGTGATAGCGCTCACCGAACATTATTTGAAATGATCAGACCTACCTTCTTCGGTTAAACACAAGAGGGTGAAGTAGGGGTGGTCTGTAGGTGGGGGAACATTTTCATGAATAATAAATATTCTTGGTTGTGCACAGCAACTGCTAGCGTTTTTTTTCTTTATACAAATTTTCACGCAACTGCTGAAAGCGTTGGTGTTGATAGTGGAGAAACGGTAAATCTTGTCGACAAAACCTATACATCTGAAGGTGCCGGAATAAAGGGAGCAGCCATTCATGTTGATGGTTCCACGGGTAAGAATGGTGGCACAATCATCGGCACCAATATAACATTAACATCTAATGGTGCAGGAGGAATCGGTGCAGGAGCTATGGGGTCTAATAGTGTAATCATACTAACGAATACAAAAATTCACTCTATAGGTCTTGCCCTTGCAGCACTAGATGGTGGTCAAATCTCAATGAAAGGTGGTTCGATCGATACCATAGGAACTGCTCTTAATATCAGTTCCCCTGGGAACATAGCCCAATTAACCTCCATCACCCTAGATGATGTTGATGTAAAAGCAGACCTAGCCATTTATGTGACAGATAGAAATTCCAGAGCTATTATCAATGGAGGAAAAATTTCTGCAAATACTGCTTTTTCGATAAGAGAAGGTGGACAAGCTAAAGTAACAGATACAACTGTGATAGCAAATAAAGTCGGTATCAACCTTGTGGATCGATGGTCGGGGGCCCCAACCGGAGAGGTTAGTCAAATAAGTATGACTAATGCAAACGTAACTGTAGAAAATGGTACCGGAATTCTCAATCAAGCTCGACTTGGCAAAATTGATCTCAAAAATTCTGTAATTCGCGCTGATGTTTTACTAATTAGCTTAGCAATTACAAAAACAAGAGATTTTGAAAAAATTGAAGACCGTAAGGACATTTCTCCTCTGCTCCAATTAAAAGCAGAGGATTCCATTTTGGAAGGAAATACACGAATTCTAGATGATCGCAAAGTATCCTTTGATCTAACAAATACAACATGGTACTTAAAGATCAGTAATGAAAAGGACGGCAACGGAGACCTTATTGATATCGCAACTAGATCAAACTCTCAAATTTCTGAACTTATACTGAACAATAGCAAAGTCATTTTTAAGGAGCCAATGGGAAGTGATTATCAAACATTACTTGTAGGCCCTAATATTTCTTCCTTAAAAGATTCCGATTCTAAAGACGATATATCACCTGTATATGTTGCACAGGGAGATACACAAGTTCATTTTAATGCAATATGGAGCAGTGGTAAAAATATAAAAGATCAAAAAACTGACCGGCTCCTCATTAATGGTGACGTTGCAGGAACTACCACAGTTCATGTCAAAATAAAAAGAAATGGTGAAGATAAGGATGATACCCTTCCTTGGAATCAACGAGGTCTTTCACTCATTCAAATCTCTGGAGAAGCTAATGAAAATTCCTTTAAATTAGCGAATGGTTACGTAGCCCTTGATGGCAAACCGTACAAATATATACTTAATGCCTATGGAAAAAACTCAAGCCATGGAGCAGCCGACGCAGATCAAAATCTAATCAATCCGGGCAATGATTTTTGGGATTTTCGCTTGCAGAATGAGTATCTCAATCCTTCACCTCCTAACCCAGGTAATCCCGACCCAGGTAATCCCGACCCAGGGAGGCCCAATCCAGATGGTGGTGTAAAAGCTGTTGTTCCACAAGTAGCTAGTTATTTAGTTTTGCCCAATACTCTCTTTTCTGCTGGTTTGACTGATATAAATCACCAAAACACGCTTTTATCCCATATATGGTCAGCGCCTCAGGGCACAATGCGTGATAACGATAATATCTTTTTCTTTTCCTCTTACGGTCACGCAATGACTTTATCCTCAAAACGCACAGCCCTAGAGTACAGCTATGGTGCCAATACGCATTATACAGCTTTGCAAGCAGGTTTGATATTGAAAACATTGGAAAGCCAAAGTACTATCACACATATTGGTTGGTTGGGAACTTATGGCGAATTATCCTTCACTCCGAGAGATATGGCTGATTCTGATAAAAATAAATTAGACAAATTATCGTTTACAGCCTACAGCAGCACACAATATAATGATAATTTATATATTGATACGCTACTATCCTACGGTATGATCCTCAATGGAAACACCACAAATGCTATCATTGGAAAAACTTCAACATTGGAAGGCACAAAAACATTTAGCTTGTCTAGCACCATCAGAAAGCCACTAGAAATAGGCATTAATAAACTTGTTTTTGAACCAAAAGCACAACTTTCTTACCAGTATTTGATGTTTGATACTATTTCAGATGTTGATGGTTTTAAAGTTGATATGGGTCATCCTTCTCAATGGTCAGTGCGTATCGGTGGACGTTTAACAAAAACAATTAAACCTAATGAAAAAATAAATGCTTTTTCTTTCTATAGTAAACTAGATATTGTGAAAATCTTCGGCAATGATAGTTCAATAAAGATTGGTGACATCTTTCAACGTGACCCTGTAGGTGACTTTCTCGAAGGAGGTATTGGTGTTGACGCACAGTTATCTTCAGCGGTTTCCTTATATGGAGAGATGAACTATCAGCACAAATTCCAAAAATTTGGTATGTCAGGAAAGAGCTTCTCAGGAGGTTTACGTTACCGTTTTTAAAAGCAATTCTAATATGATTAATCTGCATCTCTGCAAACCATAAACTTAATAATTTAATAAAGCAAAGACGTTTATTCTGTGAAGAATGTTTTGTGGAAAAATAAACTCTTACTACCTCTCTGATAAAAAACAAAGGGAGGTAGTTTTTTTAGAAAGTTTCTAAGCAAAACATCTTCTCCACTATACATAACAATCATAGAGCATAACAATTACAAGATTCGTTTGTTTGGTTACTTTAACAAAAGCATCGCAAATACAACCGTCAAGAATGGAGAAGTTACATTTCTCTCCCATAGAATTTATATTCCACAACGACTAATACAGAAATTCTGCAATCTACATCGACACCTTCAAGCAAAAAATAATAGAAAGCTAAAGCTATTGAGCTTCTATCCAGCATTTATCCCTTGAAATGACAGACTAATCAATTTCAAAAGCATTAGTGTCACGCAATCCAACATAAAACCTATTAAAAACCACATAACAAATTTTACAAAATATACGATTTTCTCTTTTTCATTCCTAATTTCAATAATAGATTGAGTGAAAAACTCAATTTCTCTCTGTTACAGAAAAGAAAAGTTATATATTCTCCACCGACTCAGTTATTACAGTCAATATAAAAATTTAAATTTTTTTATGAAAAATTTTAACATTAAAATGCAAAAACACATATTTTCCATAATGGATTATTTTAAATGTTAAACTTTCAAAACATCGTAATGCATCTAAAATTTAATTTTTTCTTTACAAAAAATCCATAACAAACTAAATTGGTTCACAAGAATCATTTCAGTTTTGAAAGTTGTAAAAAGAGGGAATTAGATACTTTAGGAGCGCAGACGTGTTGAAGAAAAATATTTTGTTTTGTACAGTTGCTGGGATTTTATTCTGTTCTCACTTGGGGGGAGCACACGCGGGCGGGGAATCTTCTGGCGATGTGGCAAGAGGTGGCAGCCCTGTCCGGAACGCGGAACGGGATTCTCGCGGTGTTTCTAGCCCTTCTGGGTCCCCCTCTCATTTTGGTGCTAAAGTTGGGATAAGGGCACATGATTCCGATGTGCATGTTACAGGAGAGTCATTTAGTAATAAATTTTTCGGAATTCATGCTGAGAATGGCAGAGCCGTTGACGCAGCTAATATTACTTTGAAAGATGCACATGCCGCTATACATGTTGGGGGTGGCAGTGTTAGCCTTAGAGATTCAAATATCCAATCTCTAGGTCATCATAATTTTGGTATTGTAGGCCCCGTATCCAGTGTTGGGAGCGCAGACAGTAAGGGAAGTTTTGTAACATTAACTAATACAAAGCTTCATCTTGATAATTCTGTTGGCATTTTAGGAAGACACGGGCGTCTGACAGTAACCTTAAGGGATTCGCATGTTGATACCGATGTTCTAGTAAAGAGGTTGCAGCCTCACGATGGCGAAAATAGGCTGTCTCTCAGTATTACCAGCAGTAATTCTTCCTTAAGGGGTGGAGTAAAGACTATTTTAGCGGGAGATAATTTTGATGAAATCATAAAAAATGAGACATTTACTCCCTTACCTACAATTTCAGCGCAAGGGCGGGATGTATTGCCGTTGGTAAGTGGTCGGCAGCAACAGGAAGCTCCTGCTAGGCAAGTGGACGCTTCAGGGAGTCCAGGAATGCGGAGTCATGCATCAGCAGAAACGAACAGGCCGCAAATCACGCCTAACGAGCGATCCAGTGGAGCTCGTGTACATAGTCACGGAGTGAGCGGTTCTTCTTCGAGAAGCGTCTCTGGGAATTTAGTGCAAAACGGGGTTGTTCTGAATTTGCATAATAATTCTAAGTGGACACTAACCGTTAGCAAACGTGAAATGTCTGATAGTGGCGAGTTCATACATAGAAAACCGGAGATTGGTCTTGAAAGAAGGGCGACTTCTGATCTTTCTGTACTCAACATAAGAGATAGTTCTGTTGTTTTTGAAGCTCCTAAAGAAGGTGTCTACCAGAAATTGTATGTGGGGTATGGAAATCCTGGAACTAGGGATGTCTATTCTGCACAAGGTGATGCACGTTTGCATCTTAACGTTGAAGTGAATGATGGTCACATAGTGGGAAAAGGAAAGCATGATCAGGTTATAATCAGAGGGGATGTATCGGGGAAAACTGTAATTCATGTGAAGTCTGTTGATCATCGTAAAGAAAAGAAGAAAAGAGAAGCTGTTGTACATAAGAGGAGTAATGTAACGTGCGCGATGGATGTAGTTTCTGCTCGTAACGATGTGGCTTCGCTTGTTCGGGTTTTTGGAAAGGTAGAGAAGGATTCTTTCCAATTAAAGAATGGGTATACTACATTTGATGGTCTTCCTTATAAATATGTTCTTACTGTCCATAAGTCAGAGTTAAAGAATGATGTGGCTGTGGATGCTCCCAGCGGTAAGGATCCTACTCCAATTGCCTCTCCTGGCAAGGTTGCTCCGTATTGGGATTTCCGGTTGCAGAAAGGGCATCTTGTCCCTCAGGCTGCAAGTTATTTAGTTGTGCCCGGTACCCTGTTTTTCTCTGGATTTACTGATGCAAAAAACCAGAACATGTTCTTAAATGACATCTGGACAATGCCATCGGAAACAGGAACGAACGGAGCTTCTTCTTTCTTCTTATCTTCTTACGGGGGTAAAGGAACTTTGTCATCTGATCGTACCCCTCATGACTATTCTCATGGTGCGGATGTTCGCTATGGTGCACTACAGACAGGTGTAGTCTTTGCCAAAGAAGTAAGCCAAAATACTGATTCTCGTTTTGGTATTTTGGGAACATATGGTCGCCTTTCTTTCATACCAGCAGATATGGAAGATGCTGCTAAAAGTACTTTGAACAAGTGGTCTTTGACTGCCTATGGAAGTTTACAGCATGATACTGGTTTGTACGCAAATTTACTTCTGTCGTATGGTGTTCTTAAAGGCGATATCGCGAATGCTATTGAAGGAAAAACTGCTTCCCTAGATAATGCAAAAGCATTGAGTGCTTCTGCTGTTATTGGTCGGGAAATTAAAACCGATATTAAGAGCTTAACTGTTAGACCTGAAGCGCAAATTGTCTATCAGCGTTTTTCATTTAAAGAGATCTTAGATCTTGGTGGATTTGAGGTTGATATGCTGGACCCTTACCAATGGTTGCTGAATATAGGTGGACGTTTGACAAAAACTGTTTCCTTAAGTGACGAATTGGGAGATATTTCTCTGTATGGTAAGATGTATCTCATAAAATCCTTCGGTGAAACCGCAACGATGCGGATGGGTGATGTCTTCCATCTTGACACAACAGGATCTTCTGTTGAAGGCGGTGTTGGGATTGATGCGAAGATCATGAAAGACGTTACCTTCCATGCTGACGTAAGCCATCGTTTCAGATTGCAAGAAACAGGTGTATCGGGAACTTCTTTCTCAGGTGGAATACGTTACCGCTTCTAATATAGAAATTGAAATTTACCATATAAAAAGAGGCAGCAGAACGTGCTGCCTTTTTTGTTAAAGAGATTTATTTTATAGGATTTTTACCAATAAGTGGAATACCAATATACCCTAAGAGTAAATAGCTTTTTATAATTAATTATAAAAAGATTGAATCCTACCCTTCTCAATTTAGAAACTATTCAAAAAAAATCTTCACATTTATTACACAACGGGAAAAGCTTTAATTTCTATTTTGCCATACTATCATGATGTTACCTTTCACAAAGATAGGTAGATTAAGTAACGTGAGTACCTCTTTTACACAGCGGTAAGATCTTCTTAAATTTATGAAATATTTATTAAGCTTTTTTCTATACAAAAAAAATTACCAATTTTTGCATTTTAGAAAACAAATTTCGCGGTATTGACACTAATTTACGCAGTTTAAACTGCACTTAATTTACATTTAGAAGATATCAATTCTAGGACTTATTACACCTAGCATTAGTTTCCTAACTATAATATAGCTCCAATCCTCTACTGAGCAGTATCATGAAAAACAATCTTAAATTGGTTTTGTGTAACGCTGTATTTTCAATATATCCGCTCAATTTGTAAAATTTAGCTATAAAATTAAAAAGATCTTATTAAACTAACAACCAACAAATTCCACCCATCAATCAATACAAAAAATAAAATTTTGAATGGTAAAGAAATAACTGTTGGAGGAAGCATCATCATTCCCATTGACATTGTCAACGTTGCCACAACGAGATCTATTACCAAAAACGGCAAAACAATAAGAAAGCCAATTTCAAATCCACGACGCAATTCAGAAATCATAAAAGCAGGAACTAATATTCGAAAATCAATATTTTCACCTGTTTGAACCTGAAAAGAGGGATCAGAAAGATCAACAAATAAATTCAAATCTTTTTCTCGAACTTGTGACATCATAAACTCTCGAAACGGCTGACTAATCTTCTCTATTGCCTGCTTCTCACTGATTTCATTATTTATTAAAGGTTGTACCCCTTCTTCCCAAGAAGCATTAAATGTTGGTGCCATTACATAAAAAGTCATAAATAGAGCCAAAGAAATCATGACAAGATTAGGAGGTGCTGTTTGTAACCCCAATCCCGAACGTAAAAGTGAAAAAGCGATAACAAAGCGAGTAAAACTCGTCACCATAATAAGTAAACCAGGAGCAACTGATAAAATAGTCAATATACCAAATAATTGGATAATACGCCCACTAACCGGACCTCCAATAGATGGGAGAAGTTCAGAAAACCCACCTGCCCCTGTAATGCCACCAGTTTGTTGAGCAAAAGCACCTGTTGTCGCTACAATAAATATCATTGCAATGAAACTACCAAGCCTCTTCATTGCTCTATTACCAACTGTGAAATCAAAATGTTACTAATCTTATTATCAGAGCGAATTTTGGCGCGATCAAAGAGGTCAGCACGCAAATTCATCAAACCCGACGGTCCCTCTATCTGATCAATGGTTACTTGGTGCAAAAACGCCAAAAAATCATTCGATATATCAGATACAAGAATTGATGAAATTGTCTGGCCAGATTGAACAACTAAAAAAATCTCCGCTCGAATCCAAGCTGTCTCCGGCTCAGCAATATTCGTCACAATAGGGGGTAAAGCAATAACGTGAGAACTACCTATTACCCTATCAACAGACTTTTGCACGGATGCTTCCTTGGAATTATCAGAAGTTAATATTCTTTTTTGATCAATCCAGATTCCAAAAAACCACCCAGAAGCTCCAGCAATCAATGTTAAGATAACTCCAACGATTAAAAGTGTAACCACACTATGATTTTCTTTCGTTGTTGTCTTTTCCTGCATCGGCGCTTCTTCCATAAAAACCTCACTATAAAATGTATAAAGCAACCAAATAAACCAGTCGCATTTCTTAATTAACTAGCCATATTCAAAAAAATTCTAAATAACTGTCCCTTAAAAAGGTGCAATTTGATTTAATAATTGCTGACCATAAGGAGGTTGTTGTATTTCACTCAAACGCCCGCGCCCACCATATGAAATGCGTGCTTCAGCAATTTTATCGTACTCAATCATATTATTTCCTGAAATATCGCGTGGGCGCACAACTCCCGCAACATTGAGAATGCGCAATTCATTATTTACCCTTACCTCCTGTGAACCACGAATGACTAAATTGCCATTAGGCAAGACGTTGGTTACAATAGCTGCTACAGATAAACTAATATTTTCTCTCCGTTCAATTTTTCCATCTCCTTTAAACTGGTTAGATGACTCAGCTTCAATACTACCCGCAAGCTTTCTTAAAAAAGACTCTCCTGTCCCAAGAGTATACTTAGAACCAGAACCGCGCTTTAAATCACTTTTATTATTTAAACTAGCACGATCATTAATCGATATTTGTACAGTTAAAACATCACCCGGATTCGTTGCTCGTGGATCACGATAAAAACCATTATTACTTGAACGATAGAGTGAATACTTGCTTTCTCGCGGTGCAGATGGATAAGCCTGAGTTTTGTTCAAAGAGTCATAGCCTAAATCTGCACGCACTGGTGAAAAATCTGGTGCTGCATTAAAATCTTTTACGTTGTAAGAACAAGAGGTTACAACCACTGATACTAATACGATACTAGCCACTGAATACAATCGAGAATAGCATCTGTTCCTGTATTTCATCTATTTTACTTTCATAATTACTTAACTGTAGACATTACTGATATTTTATTTACCTTTCACTGGAACTTGCTGTGCACTCACTAATATTTGAGTAAGCTCAGCTGATTTTTCAGGAGGTAATTCATTCATAATGGCACTTGAAACTCTAGGACTAAGCTTTAAAACAAGGGAAGCTGCAGTAAGGTCATTCATCAAAGCCAACTGAGCAGCAGCAGCATCAGGACGCATTTTTGATATAATATCAACCAAAGAATCTTCTACCATTTCCAAAAATGCATCACGCCTTTTAAGCCAAGTCTCATATTCACTCCGTTTCTCTTCCAGATCCTTTACACGTTCACTAATTTGGTCACGCAATTGCTGTAGTTGCTGACGTTGCAATTGAAATCGTGCGTCCGCAGCCTGACTACCAATATTACTGCAAAAACGCTCTATTTCTTCAATATTAATATCAGAAGTTCTCTGTGTTAATGATGCAGCAACTGCAGTTGTCGTATTTGAAGAAATAGCAGATGGATCTTTTGATTTCTCTGCAACCTGAGCAACAGGTTTTTCTGATACCAAAGCACTAGAAGGTGCTGGTGCATCCGAAGAATTATCTGATAAAAGCGTTGTTGGCTGACCAGTTTCACGAGAAGTAGCTTCAGGTACTTCTACTTGTTCTAAATGCAACATAGGAGATTGGATTGGCACAGGAATTGAACGTGGCATAGATCTTGTCTGCGCATATCCTTTTCCCAACCCGCTGATAACCATAATAGTTGTTAAAAAAATTAAAAATAAAAACGTATCTGTATCACTGCACTATGAGCTCCGCATGAAGAGCGCCTGAGGTTTTTATAGCCTGCAAAACCGCTATGATTGCTGTTGGTTTAACACCAATTTGATTTAGTCCCTTAACAAGATTATCCAGATCAACTCCATTCAAAATGCCTACATTAGAAGGGGGTTGAGCTACCTCAACAGATGTTCTTGGTACAACAATTGTATCACCCGTTTCACTAAAAGGATTTGGTTGAGAAACAAGAGGTTGTTCCGTAACACGAACAGTCAAACTTCCATGTGAGATTGCAACACGTGAAACACGAACTTTTTCACCAATTACTACAGTTCCCGTACGCTCATCAACAACCACGCGCGCCACTTCATCTGTAGGGATCGGCAGCTGTTCAATATCAGCAATAAAACGTGTGACAGAAATATCACGTGGTTTACTCAAAATGATCGTCTTAGCATCACGTTCCTTAGCAACATTTGTCTTATAACGTTGACTGGAAAAAATATTCACCAAGTCTGTAACACGAACTGCTGTTGAAAAATCAGAATTCCGTAATTCCAAAATGATCTCTTTATTACTATTAAAATTTCCTTCAATCTTCCGTTCTACTAGAGCACCATTAGGAATACGGCCTGATGTTGGAACACCCTGTGTTACACTTTCTGCTACACCTTGAGCACCAAAACCAGAAATTATCATATTACCTTGTGCAACCGCGTAAGTCTGACCATCTGCTCCAAGAAGCGGTGTCATTACCAATGTTCCACCTTGCAAAGACGTTGCATCTCCTAATGAAGAAACTGTAACATCAATCCGCGAACCTGGGGTGGCAAAAGGTGGAATTTCAGCGGTGACAATAACTGCTGCCATATTATTCGCACGTGCAGCACCAGCAGGAGGGCTGATGCCTAAATTATCAAGCATCGCGCGCATAGATTGTTCTGTAAAAGGTGAATTTCGCAAAGAATCTCCTGTACGATTCAAACCAATTACTAAGCCATAACCTACTAATTGATTGGAGCGAACTCCTTGAATTTCTGCAATATCTTTCAAACGTGCCACAGCACCTGGACGCGCTAGATCAGAATAATACATTTGAGAAGTCTTCCCGCCTGACCCTAACAGAAAAGCGTCTGCTTCCGTGGCTAAACTATAATCACTGACAGTCCCAGCTTCCTCATTTGCAAATACTGCAAAAGAAATTGAAAAATAACTAACCAAAAAAAGAAAATAAAATGGGAAGAACAACGATATACAGCCATTAAAAACCTACTCTCACGCTACCATCTTGTAAAACGGTACCCATCACTATGCGGCCTGAATCTGCATTGCGAACACGAACAACATCACCAGATGATCCTGACTGTAACACTACACCTAAAGCGGTAATTTGCAGGTTACTTGTTTGAAAAATTAATTTAGCTGTTTGACCACGTTCAACCAAAATTGGCTCGCCCAATGAACTTAATGCGATAGGACGTCCTGCTTTTAAAGGGCGTACCGCAACCTTATTCATAACTTGCTTCATGTCTACAACATATGATGACGCAGAATTAGACTTAATAAAAAAATCCTTTTCGTTTAAATTAATATCAACAATACGTTGGCCAACCTGAATAGACTGATCAGGAACAAGAAATCGAACACGATCGGCATGAGCTTCCGCTAATACAAGCAATGAGAAGAAAAAATTCACTAGAAAAAGCGATTTTCTTTTCATCGTACTACCTTAAATTCCTAGAAACAACCGCTGCCATTTCATCTGATGCTTGAATCACTTTAGAATTCATCTCATAAGAGCGCTGTGCTGTAATTAGCTCTGTAATTTCCTTCACAGGATCAACGTTAGAAGCTTCAAGTGTTGCTTGCATGATGCTGCCATAGCCATCTTCTTTCGGATTTCCTGGAACAGGCGCTCCAGAAGCAAGTGTTTCACGATAAAGATTATCCCCTACAGCTTCCAAACCAACCTCATTAACAAAGTTAATTAAGTTAAGACGACCAGCTTCTACGGGATCAGGATCTTCAGCAGTCTGATAATAAACGGTCCCATCAGGACTAACCGTAATCTTTTTGCTTCCAACAGGAATAGTAATGGCAGGTTGTACTAAATTGCCATCCAGTGTTATAAGTTGCCCTGTTTCACTCAAATTAAAAGCACCGGAACGCGTATAAAAAACATTACCGTCAGGATCTTGGATTTCAAACCAACCATTTCCATTAATAGCAAGATCTAATGCATTTCCAGTTTGAATAAAAGCTCCCTGTGTATTAACTTTACGGACAGCAGCAGTACGCACCCCCATACCAATCATAGCACCCTCAGGTACAATCGCTTGATTAAGCATATTTGGAACACCAACAGCCCGGTCTGCCACATACATCAAATCCGAAAATTCTGCACGCGTACGCTTGTATCCCGTTGTGTTAATATTTGCCAAATTATTGGCAATAACATCGAGATTTGTTTGCTGAGCAGCCATTCCTGTTGCTGCAATCGACAGTGATCTCATGACCATGATTTTCCCCTCTAGTATTTTTAAATTTGCAAAACTGAATAAGCTACTAAATTTGCATCCGGCTCACTTCAAGATAAGCTTGAACCATCTTATCGCGCAAAGCAATAGCAGTACTCAAAGAACGCTCCGCCTCCATGATAGAATGTACAACATCTCGGACACCTACATCACCGCCAGAGACTTGGCCCATCGACAAACTTTCTGCATTTTGCAATTTTGTACCAACAGCTTCTGAAACTTCAGAAAGCACTTGCTCAAAACTAACATTATTAGCTTTATTAGCCATATTCGTCGATAAACGCTGCATATCAACATTGTTAATGCTTCCCGCTTCCTGTCCAAATAAATCTGCACCTGCAGCAACGGAAGTAAGTGCTCCTATCATTGTTTATGTTCCTTTTTTAAACTCAACTATATAGTTCATTAAAAATAATGAACATCTTCACTGTTTGAGCAAATCAATTGTTTGTGCAACCAAATCACGAACTTGGCGAACAACTTGTAAATTTGCTTCATATGAACGATTTGCTTCACGCATATCCGCCACTTCTATGACTGAATTAACATTTGGATATTTTACATAACCATTGCTATCCGCAGCGAGATGACCTGGCTCATAGCGTAAAACAAAAGGAGCTTTATCAAGACCAATACGTTTCACATGCACACCCTGCGCATCTGCATAAGGACCAAGTGCTGTTTCAAAACTCACAGTTTTACGTCGATAAGGATCTGAACCTGGTGTACGTCCTGTTGAATCAGCATTAGCCAAATTTTCAGCGATAACACGCAAACGCGTCGATTGTGCATTCAAACCTGTTGTCGCCACACGCTCTGCAGTCATTAATGGATCTGACATCTCTAACTCCCTCCCCTGACCGTTAACATAGTCATACGATGAAAAGCTTTGACGATAGCTGTATTAAGGGACATCTCACGGACAATACCTGCACCCTTACTCATTTCTTCTTCCAAATCGACATTATTGCCAGAATGAGTGGTCTCCCCTGCACTTCCAAGACGAACTTCCCGCACTTCCATCCCACTTTCTGTTAAATCCATATGACGATTATGAGTAACATTCATCGAGATTGATTTACCATACATAACATCCGTAAAATTTTGAATATCATGCGCTTTATATCCTGGCGTATTAGCATTTGCTACGTTACTAGCAACTGCTTTTTGACGCGCAGAAAGCCACTCTGCTTGCTTATTTGCAATGTCAAAAAGGTTAACTGGATCCATAGATTCATTCCTACTTGTATTTTTGCTAGAATAAAAAAGAAATCTTGTGCGAGGCTTGTCAGCCGTTTTGGGAGAAAAATAAAATCTAATTTGCACTCAAAATTGTAGTAATAACGGCAAAATACGCCTGCCGCATAGTGTAGCTGATCTCCTCCATTCCTACCAATTATGGTAGTCTATCCACTAGAAAAAGATTCTTTTGAATACTAAATCCCTCTAGACAAAATCATTACCAGCTCACCAAAAATCATTGGCTCTTCAACAATCTTGCTAGTTCATCATAAGGATCACTAATAGGAGGTGTATCAGGACTCTGATTCATTGCGGCATAAATTGACGGCACTAAACAAACTGCTTTATCAAGAACCTGATCTGCTCCCGGACGATAAGCCCCCATGGCGCGTAAATCACGTGTCTCTTCATATCTAAAAATCATTTCTTTCAAATTTTGAACCAATATACGCTGTTCTGGCGTCCAACTATGAACTGCTAAACGTGAAATGGAAGAAGTAATATCAACAGCAGGAAATCTTCCCTGTGCTGCAATCGCACGATCCAGAACAATATGGCCATCCAAAATTCCGCGAATTGCATCAGAGACAGGATCATTATGATCATCACCATCAACTAAAACAGCGTAAATACCCGTAATGGATCCTTTATTTTCCCTTCCTGGACCTGCTCGTTCTAATAGACGTGGTAACTCACTAAAAACTCGTGGAGGAAATCCACGTGCAACAGGTGGTTCATGAGCAGAGATAGCAATTTCACGTACCGCTAATGCATAACGCGTTATGGAATCAACCACTAGCAATACATTATCTCCTAAAGAAGAAAAATATTCAGCAATAGTTGTTGCCATAATTGGTGCCAAGCGCCGCATCATTGGGCTTTCATCCCCCGTTGCGATCACCGTAACAATATTATCTAATTTGTTTTGCAGCGTGTCATCAAGCATGTCACGTACTTCACGACCACGTTCCCCTGTCAATGCCAAAACCACCGTATCAAAATGATTTGCTTTCATCATCATTGATAAAAGGGTTGACTTTCCAACGCCAGAACCAGAAAAAATCCCAATACGCTGTCCAAAACAAAGAGGTGTAAAAATGTCAACTACCTTCACTCCCGTACACAACCCTTTACCCACACGGTTCCGCTCAAGTGCTGGAGGAGCGATTGTTTCAACTGCTTTGTGATGTGATCCAGATAACAACACTCCATTCCCGTCGATTGCTTCGCCAAAAGCGTTTAAAACCCGCCCACGCCAAGAACGATCCGGAGCAACAACGAGAGGACCTTGTGGAAAAACAGAAGCATTCAAAATAGGTGCAATAGTCTCATCATAAGGCTTTATTAAAACATTATCTTCATTAACATGAATAACCTCACCTCGAACAGTCTGGTTCCCACATTCTATGCGCACCATATCTCCAAGGAATACAGACTGGGATAAACCACGAGCACTCAATATCCCACGAGATATGTCGTTTATCACTCCACCTTGACTGACAAAGTGATCAAAAGTATTACACGTTACAAAGGAACTTAATCGGCTCAAAGCCGTAGAAGAAGCTGTTTTTTCCTTCTTGCCTTTTGAAGAACTCTTAATTTCGTCCTCTTGTGACAATTGCAAATCTGGAACCGCTCTCTCCTCCGTATCAGCTACATCTTCACTACTTGAAGAAGCTTTCATGCCATCTCCTTGGAAAAAAAATGGAGCTGAAGAACTCTCCTCCCCTACATCAGCCGTATCTTCATCCATTGAAGAAAATCTCACACTATCTGATTGAGAATCTTGTGAATCTAAGACCATTGATTGCACAGAATCATTGCAGCTGTTTTGCATTGCGCAACACACTCTTTAACTGAAAAAAATCTATCATGCATTTCTTAAACTTGCCCACCTAGTATTTGAATAGATTTAGAGCGCATCTCTTCTTGCTGGCGTAGCATTGACTCAAGACGCTCAAAAGCGCGGCTAACTTCAATAAGACGAGTCATTTCCACAACTCCATTGACATTAGAGTTTTCAATATATCCTTGCATAACACCACTGCCTATTTCTCCATCTACCTGCATTACCTCTCTATCAGGAATTACAGAAGAATTAGGCCCATAATTTAGCTGTGTTCCTTGCTGAAACTGGAACAAACCAATCCGCCCTATTAAAACATTATTTTGGTAAATACTCCCATCTTCTCCAATGCGTGGTATCCCACCTACAGGATTCAACTGAATTGGTGCTCCACCATCATCCAAAAAAGGTAAGCCTGTTACAGAAACTAAAACACCGTCCTCAGTCATAACCATGCGGCCATCACGAGTATAAACTTGTCCGAAAGATGCTTGCATAGATAGGTACGAATCTCCAGAAACGGCAATATCAAGTGCATTACCTGTTTGCACAAAAGCACCATTTTCTGTTGAAATATATCCCTTACCAGCACTCGCAAACAAAACATGATCTCCCTGCTCTTGAGCGGTAGGAGATATAAGCATATCAAATTTTACACCACCAGCACGAAATCCTGGTGTATTCACATTAGCCATATTTTGTGCAATCGTCTCCATTCGCCGTGCCAAACTAATTTGGCCCGACACGCTCACATAAATTGGATTTTGCATTAGCGTGATCCTTTTCTTGTATGATCAGTAAAATTGTCTACTAGAGGCCACCCCGTTTCAGAGATTGGAGAGCCATTATCGTGTCATTCGAAAAGGATATTCCACTCACTGAATTCGAACTTTGCAAAATCATCAAAGCAGGATTGATTTCTGCTTGATTTTGCGCATCATATAAAGCAGAAAACCGAGCAATGAACTGCTCTAATTTCTTGGGATCTTTTAAATCTTGCACGGACATACGCGACTCAAGTAAAGATTTTTGTGCTTCAATCTTTGAAGAACGCACATTTTCAGGAATACCCAAAGCTGTGAAAACAACGGCTGACAAAGCTTTGTCACCAAGAATTTGATAGGCCCAATTTTTTTCTGAAATGAGGCCTTCATTTGCCATTCCCCCAATCGTACGGGTAAAATATAGTGCCAAACGCGTTCCCTCATTATCTTGTCCGACTTGCACTTCCAACGTTTGCTGCATATATTTATTAACAGTTGCAGATTGCGCACTATTTTGTAGAGTCGTCTTTTCACCATGAAGATTAAAATTAAACGCTTCAGCAAATTGCTGATAACGTTTATCTGTTAACTGCAATGCATAAAGAGGGTCTGAAAGGACCTTACGCATCATGCCTTTTGCGTAAATCATTTCCTCCAAACCATAAGCTTTCATAGCATAACGATAAAGCTTATCATCAGCGAAAAAGTCATCCATTGATCTAGCACTTGCAATATTTTGAACGTAATAATCTGTTTCTCGCTTAACCTGTGGCTCTTTTAAAAGACGATCAAGCGTTTTTTTCATATTATCAATTGTACTTCTATAACTTACATATGTGCCAATCATAGCAATCCCCTTCCTGGATAAACAGTAAACTACAGCATAAAACTTATCCGAAACTTACGGTGAAACTCCCCCTCTTAAATAACTCGGCTCCCCCTTAATCCGCTTATAACAGAGCCTAAGGCTAAAGATCTTAAGCATCTATCATATAAGCCATTTATGTATGTATGCACTCTTCGCTTACAACATAATGCACATAAGAACAATAAATACTTTGTTATAAAAATGGTAAGGTTTACGCAAGTATAAGGATTTATTTTGCTGATAATCAAAAATGAGGGGACGACATTGAGTGTTATTATTGGACTAATTATTACTATGGGATGTATCCTTGGTGGTTATGTCGCCATGGGTGGCCATCTCGACGTTTTAATGCAACCATGGGAATTCGTAATTATCTTGGGGTCAGCTATTGGAGCCTTTATTGTCTCCAATCCTATATCAACCATTAAAGACACGCTTAAAGCATCCTTAGAAGCTCTAACTGATGCGGTACCCCATCAAAAGGACTTTTTAGCAATTCTAGGGCTTCTTTATACACTTATGCGGGAAATGCGTTCAAAATCGCGTTCTGAAATGGAAAGCCATGTCGATAACCCCAAAGGATCGAATTTGTTTAAACAATATCCTTCAGTCTTAAAAGATGATTCTCTAACCCATTTCATTTGTGACTATTGCCGTCTTATCATCATGGGAAACGCGCGTCCTTTTGAAATTGAAGCTTTAATGGATGAGGAAATTCACACAATCTCATCCGATTCTCAAAAACCCTATCAAGCCATGCAAAATATAGCTGATGCTCTTCCTGCTCTTGGGATTGTTGCTGCTGTTTTAGGTGTCATTAAAGCCATGGGAGCCATCACCGAACCACCGGAAATACTGGGACACTTAATTGGAGCCGCTCTCGTTGGAACCTTCGCAGGAATATTCTTTTCCTATAGTATCTTTGGTCCAATTGCGACGAAAATTAAGACAGTTCGCAATAAAAAATCTCGTATCTATGTTGTTGTGAAACAAACCCTCCTCGCCTACATGAATGGCGCAATACCACAAATAGCTCTGGAATACGGGCGTAAAACAATTTCGGCAAAAGATCGCCCAACCATAGATGTCGTCGAACAACACACAATTTCTGGTCGAAACTCTGAAAAAGAAGCTCCCCAAAAATGACAGAATTACAAGAAGGCCTTGAAAACCAAATAGATAATGATAAAAAGCAAGATGTGCTTGCCCAGCATATCTTACGTGCCGCAGGACTATCTAGTGATGACCTGATGTCATTCCAATATGTCTTTCGAGATGTCGCAAGCAATCTTTGCACACAAATGAGTCGTTACACACCTTTAGAATTTGAAATTAGTGTGCAATCACTTGATACACTTAAAGTCGATGCAATTGTTGAAACTATTAAAAAAAATGCATTGCTGATTGAATTTAATTCCGATCGATGGGGTAACGATGCAATCTTCATATTTGATACAATTTTAGTCGAAATCATCACAGAAGCTTTTTTTGGTGCAACAAAACTACAACTTACAAACCGTAACGGACGTAGCTTAAGCCCTACAGAACTCAAAATAAGTGAATATTTTAGTAAATTGCTTGCCGATATCATGGATGCAACCTTCGGCACAGGAGATAAATCTCTTTTGACTTTTAAAAAAATGCGGAAAGCTCAAGAATTTAGCGTTGAGACTTTTCACCAATCGCAGATGTTTTCCTGTACATTCACAATAAAATACGAAGAGATTGAAGCTCATCTAAATATTTTAATGCCTCGCAGTTGCCATCGTCCTATGCAAGAAGCCATCGCACGTGTTATGCGTTTCCCTGAAAAACGCATGGATCCACTATGGGCAAAACGCTTAAGACAAGAAATTAGCCAAGCACATATGTGTATTGAAGCATTCATACAGCAAGGATCTATGACCCTCCATGAATTATCAAATCTTAAAGTAGGGCAAGTCTTACCTCTTCCTTCAAATGCCCTTCAGCATATCAAATTACGTAGTGGTAATAAATCACTCTACAAAGGATCTCTTGGAAAAATTGGAGCAAATTTTTCTATCCGAATTACAGACCCAATCGACGAAGAAAAGGAAATGATTGATGAGCTGGTTCATGGTTAATATCATCAGTACACTCTTAGCGCTGATTTCACTTGGCGTTTTCATCCGTGTAGCACGAAAATTGAAAGAAACTATGCACACTGGACGTGAACTTGCTGAACAAATCCAAGTTAGCACCTCACACCTTGATCACATAATTTCAGTATTACGTGAAGAGTATCAAGAAATCCATGATGAAAACCGAAAAATGGACGCACGCATAATTGAATCAACACGCATCCGACGTGAAATTGACCGTTCCCTTGCACATATGGAAGAAGTCCGTCATCAACTACAAAATGACTTCAATCTTTTACGTAGCGTACCAACCCCACCTCCTGCTCCACAAACGCATGAACCTACCCCGCAAACACATGAACATGTAACAAAACCGACAATAATCAATACAAATCAACAAAAAGCTGTTATTCCTAAAAGATTTCCAACCTTCATGCAGCAGCGACAAATGCACAAAATGTCTGCTTACAACAAACAACAACCTACAATTTCTAAAAAATTGCCGGTTTTTGTTCAACATAAAACATATCAAACACCTCTTAAAAATGCGGCATACCCTCAAAACAATCCATCTTCACACAGTAATCCGTGAGATCGTATCGGTATAAAATAAATAATATGGTGATGTAATGACAAATAAAATAAATCCTCCTGGAGGGATTAATCCAGTAAATCCTTCCCGCCCAATAGCATCTAGAACGGAAGAAGGAGGAGCGCAAAACCCCGGAGCATTTGGTGCAGGAATAAAAAAACCTAGAACCGAAGCATCTGGAATATCACCAAGCGGCACACCCTCTTTTGGTGCAGCAGGCAGAGCACCTCTTGGCGGAATGCATGCAAAAACAAATGCAACGGATACATCCGGTAATACAGAGCGTATTATGAGTATTCCCGTCGAAGTACAGATTGTCCTTGGTTCTACTACTATGCCCGTTTCTCAACTGATGAATTTAGGGCGTGGCTCTGTCATTACACTTGATAAACAAATTGGAGATCTTGTTGATATTGTCGTCAATGGCCGTGTCATTGCGCGTGGTGAGGTTATTGTTCTTGAGGATGATTCTTCTCGCTTCGGAGTTAGTCTTATCGAAATCATTGATAAGTAAACCACCTTCAAAAAATGCGGAAAGTAAATTATGGCGCAAGAAGAAAAAGAAAAAATGATAGAAGATAATGATCTCTCATCAGATAATGCATCACTTGAAGATGACTCTCAAATTCTTCCTACACTGATTGACACTCTTTCTGGACAACAAAAAGTAGCTGCACTTCTTGTTGCTTTAGGGAAATCTGCCGCTGCACGCCTTTTAAAACATTTTACACCAGATGATTTACGCCGTATCAGTGGACAAGCTCACACCTTACCTAATATTTCTCTCGCAGATTTTGAAATTCTGGTTCGCCAATTTGAAAACGCTTTTGCAGAAGGAGCTTCTTTTTCTGAAGCTGGCTTACATTTTGATAATCTTGTTTATGAAACACTGCCAGAAGAAGAAGCAGCTCTAATCTTTGATCCTTCAAAAGCACCACCTCCTCCTGTCGAAAGCCTTTGGAATATTATTGCAAGAACGGATATAGATTCCTTGCAAATGCACCTTGTACAAGAACACCCACAAGTAATCAGTTATATTATCTCACGTCTTCCCTCTGAAGTCGCTGCAAAAATCTTAATGGTGCAAAACATGGCTGTACGTGCGAACCTCACACAGAGGCGATTACATTTACACCAAGTTTCACCAGAAATGGAAGAAATTCTTGACCAGGCCCTAAGACCTCTGCTGCTTGAAAATACTAAAGCTGGAGAGGTTGCTCATCACGGCCAGGTGGCAACAATTCTAAATGAGATGGATAAGAAGGATGTCGACGACATGTTAGAAGTCCTCCAGGACTTAAATCCAGAAGATTTGAAAAAATTAAAGAAAAGCTTTTTTGTCTTTGACGACATTCCACGTTTAACGGAACGTGCACGATTACTTCTTTTTGATGGAATTGCAGCAGAAACCATTATTACTGCGCTGCATGAAACAGACGATTTAATGCAAGAGCTTATCTTGAACTCTCTTTCACAACGAACACGCCGTATAGTGCAAACAGAACTCTCAGAAAAGAACCCAACAATCCAACAAAGTGCTATCCTTAACGCTCGTCGGGTAATCGCTCAAACTGCTATTAAACTATCAGAGCAAGGAACCATAAACCTTTCAAGTCAAGAAGGAGCATCTTAAAAGACGCATTAGATCGATATGTCAGATGAAAAACCAGACAAAGAAAGCCAAACCGAAGAACCAACAGAACACAAAATTCACAAAGCAGAAGAAAAAGGAAACCTCCCCTTTTCTCGTGAATTACCCATTCTTGCTTCTCTTATAAGCTTTTGTATCATTGTGATTTTTACTGCTTTTCCAGCTTTATCAAAGTTGGTTATTTTTTTAGCTCAATGGCTCGAACGCCCAGAATCATGGCACATTAATACAGCAGAAGATATGAAGCATTTTATTTATTTGGTGGTCGGAAATGTGGGCTTGGCTTTGGCACCTTTGTTAATCATTATGCCTATACTTTCCATCACTGCATCTGCATTACAGAATACACCAAGGATCATTATAGAACGCATTCGTCCCAAATTGTCGCGTATCTCACCCACTAACGGATTTAATAGAATCTTCGGTAAGGCTGGATTTGTTGAATTTCTAAAATCACTCGTCAAGCTTATTGGTGTTAGCATCATTGTTTATGTTATGTTTTTTAGAAATAATACAATTTTCATACACGCATTATTAACTGACGCACCTGCTTTACCAGAATATATTCGGCAAAAACTCGTCGGCTTATCACTCTCCTTCATTGTATCTGTTACTATCATCGCAGGATTTGATTTTGCATGGTCACGCTTTTACTGGCGCCAACAGCTCCGTATGAGCAAACAGGAGATTAAAGACGAACATAAAAATATTGAAGGAAATCCCATGGTAAAAGCGCGAATGCGTTCTTTGGCACGAGATCGTATTCGTAGACAGATGATCGCCAATGTTCCAACAGCAACTTTAATCATAGCAAATCCGACCCATTTTTCTGTTGCTTTGCGTTATAAACCACCGCTTGATTATGCACCAGTTGTAATTGCAAAAGGGCAAAATATTTTAGCCCTCCACATCCGTGAAATTGCTGTCAAACACAATATTCCTGTTATCGAAAATAAACCCTTAGCACAAGCATTGTACAAACAAGTCGAAGTTGATCAGACAATTCCACCTGAATTCTACGAAAGTGTTGCCGTCTTAATTCGCTTTATTAACAGTAAGGAAAATCATTAAATTCGCATGACTATTTATTAAACATTACAAATTGGATGAACATCTAAATATAAGTTAACCGTGAATCAGTAAAAGTATTTTAATATCTTAATGATAACAAAAATAGGAAGTAAGTGTCGTTCTCTAAAATTACATAGGCGCTACAATTGATTGTTGATCGAAACAACGTTTTAATGCCTCAAAATATTATGAAGCTAAAAAATGAAAAAAGACTATATAACTGAAATTCGTGAAATGGTTCTGGCAAAGCAAGTTGCACAGTTCATTCCGGAGTTGCGCCTTATCGATGTCGGTGATTTTATTGCTTGTATCCACACAGAGCGCTTTGGTCATATTTCTGAGCTCGTTGAAAGTGCTGTGGAGCTCCGTTTTTACCCTCATACGATGCGCTTTGCCCAAAACGCAAACTACGAGCTAGACTGGGATACAACGCCTAAAATACTCTTGCACATGGAGTTTGTAAATGATGGGGTGCGAGCTTTTTTCCAACTCGTTATGTCAGCGGAAGAATTCGGTATTGAATTAAATCAGTGTATTTTCGATAATCCAGCAGATGAAGAGACTAATACAAGCACTTTTATGAATGCACTCAACAATGCACGGATACAGAGACAAAAGCCACTCATCCACTAAAATAATACTTTCCTTATACCTTGAAGAGAGATATCTTTCAAAGGTTTGAAAAGCTACATCAATTATCAAGATTTTTCATATAGACAAGGGGTAGCAAGACTTTTCTATGAAAATCTCGCTACTTTTTTATTTCATGTAAAATAACATTACAAATGCAGCCACTATTTATGGTGAAAAGGCCTAAAATGCCCCTCTACAGCATGTTTCTGAAAAAATAGTCATCCTTAAAGAAGCTAAAAATATAGCATCACTGTCATACTATTTTTATATTTGTCTATCCTGTATATTGGATAGGTTGGCGTACTTTGTCAACGCTAAGATAATTGAACTGCTTAACAAGCAAATCTTTTAAAATAGGCTGCTTAGAACGTTGATTAATATGTTCTATGATCTGTTGTTTAACATCTTCAAAGCTTATTTTTTCGATCATACGGACATTCGAGTAACTACCCCAAAATTGCTGAAAAATAGAATCATGAATTAAAACATCCACGGGAATAGATATTTCTCGCGCTAAACCTCTATCGATAACATATGTGAGTTGTGTCACAATATAACCTTGAACAACTCCTTCCACCAAAATAGGAATACTCATAATTTCTGTATCGTGAGACTCATTTGTTACAATGATAGCATCCTGTATACGTGAAACCCCAGAATTACTCGACCTGTTCATACTAAATGCGAGCGCCCCCAAGGTGACAATACACACCCATGTCCCCATTAAAATCATTTTGATCATTTATGTCGTCCAGCATTAACTAAAGCTGGATCATAAGTTCCATCCGTTTCTTCAGCCCGAGCGGCCATCTGCATAATCTGAGAAAGTTCTCTAACCGCTTCTAAGTTTGTCTGCAGTAACTCACTGTTACGTTGCAATTTCACCTGCAAATCAGCGAGAGCATGAGCAATATCACTTTCAACTTCCGGATCCATGTAACGCACAACATCTTTCATGGACTGATTTAAATCACGAAGCCCACGAGTTTTACGCAAATTCACCTCTTCGTAATCAGGTTTGCCATGGCTCTCAAGCATATTACTTTCATAATCTACTACTTCTGCTAACCCCTTAACAGCAGCCATAAATTTTGTTATAGCCCATTCACGCCCAATAAGCTCATTGTCTAAAGGTTTCGTTTTCAGCATTTCATTGTTATCGTCATCTTTATCACCATGTTCCGCTATAAACATTTTCATTCCCCTTTTTCATTGTTTACTTTAAATAATATGAATTCAATTCACACACAGAATAATCAGCCAGTGTAGGATCTTTATAAATAGATCAAGAATACTGACGGACTAGGTTGAGATCATTTGAATAAACAATTGCACGTGCAATCGTATTATGATCTTCGAAGGCAGTTTTTGGCTGTCTTTCTTCTTTTTCATGAGCTGCACTTTCTTCCCTTCGCGCCTTCTCGGAAGCCAACATTTGAGCAACCCCAATCCCACCAGAATTAGCGAACTCCTTAGCTAATTGCTCAACCATCATAGATTTCCATATCTTGCCTGTCTGTCCTTTACCAAAAAAAGACTGAGAATCTGTTGTAAACATATTTTCAATTAAACTCTGCAACATAAAAGACTCAAAATCTCTAAAAACCTCACTCTCCCTATCTTTTGCTGTTTCTGACTGCATAGGAGCTTGATGTCCCTCTCCCTTCAATGCGAGGAGATCAGAACTCACTAGCTCAGAAAAACGCTCGCCTACCTGCTCAACACCCTGTGTGCGCACAACATTTTGCGCACTATATAATTTCTCAACAGACGCACGATACTCAAGCGGATCAGCAGCGCGTGCAACATCAAAAACAATATCCGAAAGTGGCTGAATAGCCATAAAGTTCCCCTTTTTACAAAACCATTCTGTTACTTTTCTATCACCCCAGAATGACGAAAAATCTCTTCTTCTCAAAAAGCCTAAACATAAAATTCATCACCATAGCCACAATTAATTATAAAAAACCAAACTTACGTCAAACTGATGCCTTTATCATCTCTTATAGGTAGCGCTGTTTTCTTCTGCCGCTTTCTGGTAGGAGAGGTGTGATAGTATACTATTTTTTTGTATAATACAAACTGTGCCTATTGTATAGAGCACCCCCTGCGGATCTGGGTGTTTTTTGGTTTGTTTTCTCTAATAAGCGGCTCTAAATTTGTTGATTGACCTTCCTTAGAGAAGCGTTCTTCAATGCACAGGTGTTGTGTGATGTTTATGAAATTTATATAAAAATCATCCATTCTTAACTCAAAGCCGTATCAGGGATATGTGGTACACGTACATGATGCCGCAACTCAATGCTGATAGGCATAAACGATGAACTATTTTAAATCTTATCTCTTCAAAGATAGCGGTATACAGATCATTTTCAATGAGGTATGTTCTTAAATAAGTAAACAAAATTGATACTAAATAGATGCTCTAATCGTTTTATCAGCAATATAATCTTCTAATATCGCGCTAAAATCTTTCCTCTCTTCACTGGATTTGGCCTCTTTGTACTTATTCTCAAACCGCTGCAAACGACTGGAAGCTTCGCGTACAACTTGCTTTTTCTGAGCAACAGATTTTTCGAGATTTTGCTCCATTTTAGCTGTATGTTGCAAACGCCGTGATAAAAAATTCACGTCCCAAAAAGGAATACCCTCTTCCTCTCTCCCCATCAAAGTAAGAATCCTATGTGTTTCTTCCTCACAAAAAGAAATCTGAGAGTGTAACCTCTCTAGTTCAACTTTATGATAAGCCTCCACAAGCCCTTGTATTTTGACCAATTTACCATAACGCTTGCTGTTTTTCATACCTAAGGTCCCCTCTTGAGCCAATCCTGAAATTCTAAATTAAAGAAATTTAAAAGCTCTGGAGCGATGAAATAGAGTAAAAACATTCCTCCTGCAATAACAAACGGCAAAGAAATAAAATACACTGGAATAGTTGGAGTTAATTTATTGACCAATCCAACTGCAACATTAACCAAAACAGCGTAAACAATGAAAGGAGCAGCGATAGATAATGTTGTAAAAAATATCTTTGATAACGAGTCACGATAATCAATTAACGCCGCCTCGGGATTTGGAATCAAAGCCGGGGGAAGTACTTCGTAAGAAGCTAACAACCCACGAACCACAAGCATATGCATATCACTTGCAAAAAAAAGCATCACACCAGCTATAACCATTAAATGAGATACTTGTGTTTCTGGTGTTGAATCAATAAGATTATATCCAGATTGACCAGAATATCCTACAGACATTGCAATGATTGTTGACATAAATTGTAACGCCCAAATGTAAATATGAGATATAACCCCAAATGTCATCCCTATAAGCATTTCAGAGCACAAAACTTGCAAAAGTGACCCAAGATCAGGTTTTTCTCCTAAAAATTTGAAGAAATCTGCTACTGTAAAAAGTGCAATCAACGAAAAAGATAGAGCAATAAACAAACGCAAATGAAGAGGTACACGTGCACTAGATAAACCAGGCATGAGCATCAAACAAGCTCCCACCCGCGCAAAAATCAGCATGGTAATGAGAACCAAATTATCAATAGGAAAAGATGTTAAAGGAGATACAGATATCAAAAAACTCAACACTCCTTCTTTTTAAGAGAGAACCCCTAATGTCTTTACTTCAATATTGCGAGAAATTTCTGCATGAGAAAGGACAGATAATGTTGGGAAAAGACGTTCCATAATCATGCGTACATAAGGGCGTGCCTCAGGGGATGTTATCAATGCAAAACGCATTGCTTTTTCCATATATTGGCGTATCATCACAGAAGCCTCGGTACCGAATTTTTCAAGTTCAGCAGGATTAAGGTCAAATTCGACTATTTCACCTTTCGTATCTCGTTTTAAAGCTTTGTGAAAAATAAGATCCCACCGACTACCCATCCGAATAACATGCAAGATGCCCCCTTCGGAAAGATCACCACAAATTTGCTGAGACAAACGCAGACGGACATGTTCAGCAATAAGATCAGAACGCCGAATGTGAGGAGAAATTTCAGCAATTGCTTCAAGAATAAGATGAAGATTACGAATAGAAATGCGTTCTGCTAAAAGCAGTTTCAAAATTGATTGTAGTCCTGAATAAGAAAGATGTGCAGGACAAATTTCTTCCAATAATTTACGATATTCTCCCCCCAAACGATCCAAAAGAATTCGCATATCCTTGTAAGAAAATAATTGTGCCAAGTTGCTGCGCAAAACTTCGCTTAAATGGGTCAAGAGGACAGAAAGATTGTCTACAGCCATATAACCTTCACGTACTAATTCAGTACGAAATGTTTCCGACGTTGAAAAGGCACCCATTCCAAAAGCTGGTTCTACCACTTGCTCACCTGGAATATTAGGAATGGGTTTGTTCCCTGGCATAATGAGAACCTCACCAATACGCATTGCGTAAGATGCTATAACTGTACCATGTAATTTGATCCAATAAGTTTTAGCTGGAACTGTATAATCATCAGAAAGTTGAATATCAGGAATGACAAAACCATATTCCTGAGCAAATTTTCGACGCATCTTTGCAACACGAGTAGCTAACTCAGCCTGCTGAGGTAGCAAGCGTTGGGATAATTGTTTGCCCATGGCAATTTCAATTTGCACCGTATCAAGCGATGCCTTAACCGATTTACTTTCTTCTTGAACAGCTCTTTTATGGGCCTCTTCTTCTAAAGCTTGCTGTGCGATAGCCTCTTTCTTTAAACGACGTGGAATAGAATAACCAATTGCAGCTAAAACAATACTCAATGTGATAAATGGAAAAGCAGGCAAACCTGGCATCACACCCAGCATAAATAAGAGTAATGATGAAACAAAAAGAGCTTTAGGATATCCCCCTAATTGTCCTAAAACAGCTTTTTCAGCAGAACCACGCGTTCCCCCTTTTGAAACCAAAAGACCTGCAGCTAAAGAAACAATTAAAGCTGGAATCTGTGTAACAAGACCATCACCAACAGAAAGTTTTGTAAAAACATCTGCCGCACCAGATAACGTCATACCATGGCGTGTAACACCAATAATAATACCACCAAAAATATTCACTGCCGTAATAATAAGCCCAGCAATAGCGTCACCACGTACAAATTTCGAAGCCCCATCCATTGCTCCGAAAAAAGAACTTTCTTCTTCAAGTTCTCGACGGCGACGCTGCGCTTCCTTTTCATCAATAAGACCTGATGAAAGATCTGCATCAATAGCCATTTGTTTCCCAGGAATAGCGTCTAACGTAAAACGCGCACCAACTTCAGCAATACGCGTTGCACCTTTAGTGATCACTAAAAAATTTACAATAATAAGAATGGCAAAAACAACAAGCCCAATGACAAAATCCCCACCCATAACAAACTGGGAAAAACCATGAATGACATGACCTGCTGCCTTATAACCTTCATTTCCATGAGTTAAAATCACACGCGTTGTTGCAATATTAAGAGATAAACGCAGCAATGTTGCAATTAACAAAACTGTTGGAAAAGCTGAAAAATCAAGAGGACGCTGAATCCATAAAGAAACCATTAAAATCAAAACAGAACATGCTATGGAAAAAGAAAGTCCTAAATCTAAAACAAAAGCAGGAACAGGTAAAAAAAGGACTGTTAGAATTACAACAATTCCTGCTGCGAATGCAACATCACGACCAGAAAATTGACTCTGATCCTCAGCAGAAGCTTTCAGATTATGTTGCACATTTCTCTCCTTTAATAATCATTGTCAACGCAACAGTGCAAAAAAGCAAATGATTTTCAATTTTTTTAAGACTGCCTTACGCCTCCAGATATTTCTCATTCCGTTTCAAAAGTTTTAAATTCTTAAAATTCCTGAAAGATACCTCAATTCATTACTAAAACTCTCATAATATACGGTGAATCTTGTGCGAAAATGGTGCTGAACGATATGAAAAATAAATAAAAGCTCACCATAGCATCATGTGTAATTTCGATGTTCATTCCTTCTTGAAAAACAACAATTACTTTAAGCTTGCTGAACACAAAATATCAGCATATATTACATCTTGTGATGTTTTGTGAACGATTCTGTAAAATTACAAAAGTAGGGGGGTGCTGGTATGACTGATATAGTGAAAGTAGCTGTGCTTTATTCTGCTTTAATTATTAGCGTTAATGTGGCTGTTGTTTTTGTCTTGATGATGGATATATGTCTGTAAGATCTTATAAAATATCTTAATGTTTCTCGCGCACTCATCGTGAATTTTTAGTCGTAGTATTTTTCTTCAAAAAGGATTTTGCCGTTATTTTAAAAAAGTTCCATTCTTTATTTTTTTGCCGTCTTCTACAAGCATCTATTTCTATTAAGTAGAATAAACCCTCCGCTAAAACTTTTCTCGTAACGAGATTTTTCTGAAAGTGGTGTATAATATCTCCGATACGGATGTGTAACTATGAACCTACAACAGATTGAACAGCATTTCTTTGCTAGCTCTCAGATCAGCATTCAAGATATCCCGAAACTTGCAAGTGATGGCTTTAAAACAATCATCTGCAATCGGCCTGATCAAGAAGATTTGGATCAACCACTTTTCAATGTTATCCAAGAAACCGCTCTTCATTATGGAATACAATCCCATTACGTTCCTATCACCCCCCCTACCATAGAACAATCAAGCATCGATGCTATGCGAGAAGTGCTAAAAACTGCACCTCGCCCTATTGTTGCCTATTGCCGCCATGGAACACGCTCCATTCGTTTATACAACTTGGCACTTCTCTGATTTTCTTTAACAATTTTTAGAAGTGAATATTAAACTCTTTTGCCCTAGTGAATATTACAAATTTGTGCAAATAGGAGGAAATGCAAATGACAGCTTCAGATCTTCAAACCTTCGGTTCACCTACCCATAGGCGAAAATTTCACATTATCCGTAATATATTGGAATATACTGTTATCATCGTGATTAGTTTGGGTGCTATTGTTGCATCCCTGTTATCGTTTTTAGACCATTTCAAGACATACATGTAAAAGTCAAATATTGATCTAAACTCGAAAGAGGTTGTGCTGTCGCTGTAATTTTTTTTGCATCTTGTTCATCACGATGCATTTGCTCGACCAGACGCTCTAGTCCATCAAATTTTTCTTGCCCACGCAAAAATTGTAAAAAAGAAACTGTACAATTTTCACCATAAAATTCTTCGTCTAAATCAAATACATAAGTTTCAAGAAGTGCTTCTCCACCATCAACAATGGTTGGACGACACCCAAAGCTAGCAACACCATCATACAAAACGCCATTGGCTCGACGCAACCGCACAGCGTAAACGCCGTGTGCTAGTGTTGTTTGATCAGACAATGCCTGATTAGCTGTTGGAAAACCCAAAAGGCGACCAAGTTTCTCCCCATCAATAATGTTTGAGCGCACCCGATAATGGTACCCTAATAAACCAGCTGCTTGCTTCACCTTTCCTTGCGCTAAAAGCTGCCGAATTATGCTAGAAGAAATTTCCTGCCCTAGCTCATCACTGCATATAGAAGAAACCTGAATAACTTCAAAACCATTCTCTTTTCCCCTCTGGCACAAAAAAGGTGCACTCCCACTCTTATGGCGACCAAAGTAAAAATTATCCCCTGTAACAACAATAGAAACGTCAAAAGCTTGTTTTAAAACTATTTTAATGAAATCATCAGCTGAAAAAGAAGCAAACTGCATATCAAAAGATTGTTCAATCACACCATCAAAACCAAGAATTTTGAAAATTTCAGCTTTCTCCGCGGCCTCTGTTAAACGACAAATAGGCATCTTTTTTTGAAAAAAACTCTTTGGATGCGGTTCAAAAGTTAAGACCAGAGCCGGTTTGTTTTGAAGACGTGACACTTCAAGCGCCTTCTGTAATACTTCTTGATGACCACGATGGACACCGTCAAAATTACCAATGGCCAACACAGAACCACGCCATGACAAAGGAAGCTCTTGATAACCTTTAAGACGTAAAAAACCAACCATTATTGGAATGCCCACATAATAGCTTTAGGTTTATAACCATGACGATCAAGATCACTATACAAAGCTTCTTTATTCATCAAACCGTCATGTAGATAATTATGTCGGTGTATCCCACCTACGATGTAAACAACATCAATTCCAAAACAGATTGCACCCTTAACATCTGTTAATAAACCATCACCAATCGCTAAAATGCGACTTTTGTTTACTGGTCCACCAATATTGTTCAAAATTTTAAGAGCATGACTATAAATAAGCGCATGGGGTTTTCCAGCAATATGCACCTCACCCCCTAACTGTTGATAAAGGCGCGCTAACGCCCCAGCACACCAAACCTGTTGATCCCCATAATAGACCATAATATCAGGATTAGCACAAATAAATGGTAAGTTGCGTTTACATAAACGCTTAAATAATTCTTCATAATCTTGCGGAATAGCACCAATTTCTTCAAGAAAACCACTACACACCACCGTACGAGCTTCATCTTCTCCAGTTATCTCACAAGATAACCCTTCAAAGAGAGATAAATCACGTCGCGGACCGATGAAAAAAACCTGACATGGTGCTGTATGAATGAGATCACGTGTAACATCACCAGATGTAACAACAGCATCATAATATTCAGAATCAACATTCAATTGCTGTAACTGAGTGATTACATATTGCCGTTGTCGGGGTGAATTTGTTAACAAAACAACATGCTTCCCCATTTTCCGAATTGTTTGCAATGCTTTCAACGCTGGCTCAAATACACGTGTACCATCATGTATAACACCCCAAATATCGCAAAAAACTGCATCATAATTATCCATTATAGGGGCAATGTAGGTAAGTTCTTTCATGGAACATCCATCGAACTATTATCTGTTGCTCAAAATCATCTACGATGATCCTACTCTTTATCTTAAGATTTTTTTCTTGTCATCCGCTTTCTCAGAACAACACCTTCCAATTATTCAAAAAAGAAGAAATTCCGAAAAGTAAAAAACCTTGTAGCGTTTTTAAATTATCAAAATAGAAAATTAGATAAAGAGTAATATTTTATACAAGATGGTATTAAAAGGGAAAAAATATCCTCAACAATATTGCATAAAACACCAAAATTTTCTCAACGAGAAAGCGTATAGCGCCTGCAAAATACACCTATGCTTTATGGGAAAAACTTATACCAAGATAAAGTTCTTACTATATTCTCAAAAATTTAAATAGTAGCATTCATGTTTTATCGTCTTACAAATAGTTACACAACATAAAAATTCTTTAATAATAAACATACACTATAATAGTATTTTTGCTATAATATAGTAAAAATTAATTCATAAAATAATATTTCCTTATAGACATACTTTTTCTTATCATTAAAGAATGAAAAACCATAACTCTTCATTCTTGTGGATAATAGACATTCAATAAAATTTATTTTTTAAATTTTTCCCTTTATTTTGAAGACTATCGAAGTACAAAATCATTGTCCTACCACCAAACTTCTCTGTAATAGGAATAAATGATCTTCATTGACAAAATGATACTCATCAAAGCATATGGGTGTACTCATTGATTATCATATTCCTAGAGCACAGTTGTTCTCCATTATATGATATACTCAAAGGATTCTAACTTCAGTAAAAAGCATCTTTATGAACCTGGTTAAAAAATTCATCACTGTTGCCTCCGGAACCTTAATGAGCCGCTTATTCGGCTTTGTACGTGAAATGCTCATGGCTGCATCCTTTGGAACCGGGCCTGTTTCTGACGCATTTAACGTTGCTTTTCGTTTTCCAAATACATTTCGCAGATTCTTTGCTGAAGGTGCTTTTAATGCAGCTTTTGTTCCCCTTTTTTCAAAAAAAATTACCGAAGATGGCAAAGAAAAAGCCTGTCAATTCGCAGAAGAAGTTTTCGGGGTATTATTTTCAATACTCTTACTCCTAACAATTGTTATGGAAATCAGCATGCCCTTTTTGGTACGAACTGTCATTGCACCAGGGTTTGCAGAGGATGCAATAAAATTTGATGCTACAGTTCGCTTTACTGCAATTATGTTTCCTTATTTAACATGCATGTCTTTGTCTGCAATGATGGGAGGGATGCTTAATGCACTGCAAAACTATTTTGTAGCTGCTATTGCGCCTGTTTTTTTGAATATTATCCTCATTATTGTCCTGGCTTATGCTTGGATTTACCAATTAGACCCCTGGCATATCGGATTAAATCTTTCGTGGGGAGTGATGGCTGCAGGCATTTTTCAGTTGTTTCTCATTGCTATTGCTTTACGCAAAAGTGATATAAAACTCTATCTACGTTTCCCTCATTTCAGCCCTAATGTTCGCCAACTTTTAACTTTAGCATTTCCTGCTGCCATTACAGGAGGAATTACGCAAATTAATTTATTAATCAACACCAATATTGCTTCTAGCCAACCAGGAGCTGTGTCAGCTTTAGTTTACGCTGATCGTCTTTATCAAGTCCCATTAGGTGTTGTTGGAATTGCTGTTGCAACCGTTCTTTTACCAGAATTAACAAAAGCTCTGCGAAAAAAAATTACCAAGACGCTAATTCTTTACAAAATCGTGCTATTGAATTTACCCTATTTCTCGCCTTACCAGCATCCATTCTTTTTTCTTCTAATATCCTCTCCCATTGTTAGTTTACTTTTTGAACGCGGACAGTTTACACAAGAATCGACAAGTAGTGTAGCCTATTTACTGGCTCTTTATGGACTGGGATTACCTGCATTTGTACTCATTAAGGTTTTTATTCCAAGTTTCTTTGCCCGAGAGGACACTAAAACACCTATGATTTTTTCAGCTATTTGCGTTTTTGTAAATGTCAGCTTAGCTCTAACATTGTTTCCTCTCTTATCTGCACGGGGTATTGTTATCGCTGAAATTACCTCTGCTTGGGTCAACACAATTTTACTTTATGGAACTCTGATTAAACGTGGCTATTGGAAATATGATAAACAGCTGATCATGTGGATTGCTCGTCTCATTATTTCTATTTCTTTAATGGCTTCCATCTTATACTATGCTCGTGATATCCTGGCTGTTCCCTTATCTTCACAAACACCTTTTCTCACCCGGGCAACCACTCTCGCGGGATTAGTTATCGGCACTTTGTCAATTTATTTCACTCTTTGCTTCCTGCTAGGCACTAATTATATCACCCTCCTGCGCAAAAAATTGAAACAATCTTCACAATAATATATTTTGAGTATATCTTTCTCTTAGAAAAATGCTCTGCCATAACACTGCAGCCATATAACAATGTAACAGCTACATAGTATCAATGAAGAAAGGATTATCCTATGGAAACCTTCGCACCGCTCGTTTTTTCCGGTGTGCAACCAAGCGGAAATCTACATCTTGGTAATTATCTTGGCGCTATTAAGCAATGGGTTGCATTGCAAGAATCTCATAACTGCCTTTACTGCGTTGTTGATATGCATGCTTTAACGATCAATCCAGATCCTCTCATTGTTATGGAATCCACACGCTCAGCAGCAGCAGTTTTTTTAGCTGCTGGCATTGATCCCAAAAAACAGATTATTTTTAACCAATCGAGAGTTTTTCAACATGCTGAATTAGCATGGATCTTTAACTGTGTAGCTCGGATCGGTTGGCTTCAACGCATGACACAATTTAAGGATAAAGCCGGCAAAAATCGTGAACAAGCATCTCTTGGGCTTTTTGCTTATCCAAGTCTCATGGCTGCTGACATCCTGGTATATCGAGCGACACATGTTCCTGTCGGCGAGGATCAAAAACAACATATTGAACTAACACGTGACATCGCTCAAAAATTTAATAATGACTATGCTGACCGTATTGTTGAGTTGAATTATGGTCTCTGTATGCCAGAAAACAGACAGAAAAAATGCGCTTTTTTCCCTATACCAGAAGCTCTTATCGGTAAAGAAACGCCTCGTATTATGTCTTTGCGTGATGGTACAAAAAAAATGTCTAAATCAGATCCTTCAGATTTTTCACGGATCAATTTAACCGATAATGATGACCTTATTGTACAGAAAATACGTAAAGCGAAAACTGATCCAATGCCCCTACCAGATACCCTTAGCTCTTTGGAGAAAAGGCCTGAAGTAGATAATTTACTCGGTATTTATGCAGCCCTTGCAGATATGAGCAAAGAAAAAGTCTTATTAGAATTTTCTGGACAAAATTTTTCAATTTTCAAATCAATGCTTGCTGATCTTACTATCCATAGATTAGCACCAATAACGCGGGAATTACAGCGCCTGCATGAAGACAATGCCTATATCGATTCCATTCTACGCGAGGGCGCAGAACGTGCTGGTATTCTTGCAGAAAATACAATGAAACAAGTGCGCGATATTGTTGGATTTTTACAAAATACATCTAACCCTTCCCCATAACCAAAAAAGAGAAATTCTATCACCTTCCATATCTCTTCATGACACAATCCCCTCATATAATGGGCATATGTCCTTTTACTTTGTTGTTAGAGAAAAATACTGTATTATAGCGAGTTCCAAAATTGGCAGGCCAACTTCCACTTCCAGAGATAAAATTCTCTCTTCCATATAAACGAAACTGATCCGATCTTTAATAACTCTTCTGTAAAATGTAATGAATCTGATGGCCTATAGTGTCACATTCATTGTAAATGACTTTAGCTCTTTTTAGAAAAGAGATTTCTCTTTTTATTATAAGTAGTCCCATTATTTACTATCTTTGCAACATTTACTGCTATAATACGCTAAATCAAATATTTGCTACACTAAATAATGCTATTAACGAAGTATGGAATCTGTGGTGTAAAATTTATTAAATAGTAACAGACAGAAAACTCACTTATCAGAACCTGAAAAGATTGATAACGGTCGGAGGATGTCACTATCATCAATTATGATTTCTTGTTATTACAATGCATAGAAGAATATAAGCTGATCATATATAGAAAATATTTTCTTATATCTTTGTTATTTAGAATAATATTTCTCATAAGAACTGCAAAGAAAATATATCAAAAAGCTATGTTTTTATGTAAGAAATTTTGCTTAATTCTAACAACGAAAGGGGTAACGCATGTTTATTCAAACTGAGACCACACCTAACCCTGCAACACTCAAATTTTTACCAGGACGCGTTCTCCTCACGACAGGTGTTTTAGAATTTCGTAAAAATGATGAATCCACTCTTCATTCTCCTTTAGCAACTAAACTTCTTCAAATTCCTAATATTAGCGGGATTATGTTGGGTTATGATTTCATCACCGTCACCAAAAATGAAGGAGAGTGGCAACATCTTAAACCTGTAATTTTGGGAACAATCATGGAACATCTTTTATCCGATGAACCTATTGTTACAAAAAAGGCTAAAGAGCAGGCTCAAATTCATACGCTTAACGAGGAATTTTACGACGAAAAAGATGCTGACATTGTCTCTATCATTAAAGAGGTTTTAGAAACACGTGTGCGTCCAGCAGTTGCTAATGATGGTGGAGATATTACTTTTCGTGGTTTTGAGAATGGCGTTGTTTACCTCAATATGCGAGGTGCTTGTGCTGGATGTCCTTCCTCGACAGCCACATTAAAACACGGTATCGAAAATCTTTTACGACACTTTATCCCAGAAGTTCTGGGTGTTGAAGCAATGCCGCAGTAAGATTCTCGTAAATTTTATCGTCTCTGACACTATCTTTCACCATCGATCTTCAAAATTTCGTGTAATTTGCAGTTTTTTAAAAATATATGCCAAATAAATAAAAAAACGGGCCACTCAGCCCGTTCCTTATTTCTTACAATGTTCGTGGAAATTTAGAAATCCATTCCGCCCATTCCGCCCATTCCGCCACCAGGCATTGGAGGCATTGGTGTATCTTTTTTCGGAACTTCAGCAATCATCGCTTCTGTTGTAATCAAAAGACTTGCAATGGATGCAGCATTCTGTAACGCAGAACGCACAACCTTTACAGGGTCAACGATCCCCAAAGCGATCAAGTCACCGAACTGATCTGTCGCAGTATTATAACCAAATGTACTTGAACTATTCTCAAGAACTTTTCCGACAATAACAGCAGCTTCTGCACCAGAATTTTTAACAATCTGACGAGCTGGTGCCTGCAGAGCGCGACGCACAATGCTAACACCTGCTTCTTGATCTGGATTTTTCCCTTTAACAGTGAGAGCATGTGCAGCACGCAAGAGCGCTGTTCCACCACCAGGAACTATCCCTTCTTCCACAGCAGCACGGGTTGCATTTAAAGCATCCTCAACACGATCTTTCTTTTCTTTTACTTCAACTTCTGTTGCACCCCCAACACGGATAACAGCAACACCACCAGCAAGTTTTGCTAATCTTTCTTGAAGTTTTTCACGATCATAATCAGATGTTGTTTCTTCAATTTGAGCTTTAATCTGACTAATGCGGGCATTAATTTCAGCTTTTTGTCCAGAACCATCAACAATGGTCGTGTTTTCCTTAGAAATCTGTACCTTCTTAGCGCGTCCCAGCATATCTAAAGTAACATTTTCAAGCTTAATACCAACATCTTCAGAAATAACCTGACCTGATGTCAAAATTGCAATGTCTTCTAACATCGCTTTACGGCGATCACCAAAACCTGGAGCCTTAACAGCAGCAATCTTCAAACCACCACGCAGCTTGTTAACCACGAGAGTTGCTAAAGCTTCACCTTCTACATCCTCTGCAATGATAAGAAGGGGTTTACCTGATTGAACAACGGATTCTAGAACAGGAAGCAATGCTTGCAAACTAGACAATTTCTTCTCGTGAATAAGGATGTAAGGATCATCAAGATCCACCATCATCTTTTCAGCATTGGTCACAAAGTAAGGTGAAAGATATCCGCGATCAAACTGCATACCTTCAACAACTTCTAACTCAGTATCCGCTGTTTTTGCTTCTTCTACTGTGATAACACCTTCATTGCCCACTTTACTCATGGCATCAGCAATCATTTTACCAACTTCATCAGCGCCATTTGCAGAGATCGTTGCGACCTGTGCAATTTCTTCTGAAGTCTGAATTTTCTTTGCTTTTTGAGAAAGACTTTTAACAACCTCTTCTACAGCAAAATCAATCCCACGCTTAAGATCCATAGGATTCATACCTGCTGCTACAGCTTTCACGCCTTCTTGCACAATAGCCTGCCCCAAAACAGTCGCTGTTGTGGTTCCGTCACCAGCAACATCATTTGTTTTTGAAGCAACTTCGCGCAACATCTGCGCACCCATATTTTCAAACTTGTCTTCAAGTTCAATTTCTTTAGCAACAGACACACCGTCCTTCGTGATACGTGGTGCACCAAATGATTTATCAATCACTACGTTACGACCTTTAGGGCCGAGCGTCACCTTAACAGCATCAGCGAGAACATTTACACCGTGCAACAAACGCTCGCGAGCGTCACGGCCAAATTTAACTTCTTTAGCAGCCATCTAATTTCTCCTTGGAGTTATCCCAAATAATAATAATAAAAATTGAGAGGCTGGATTAGCCCAAAATTCCCATGATATCTGACTCTTTCATGATCAAGAGTTCTTCCCCGTCAACCTTAACTTCGGTTCCAGACCATTTTCCAAACAGGACGCGGTCTCCCTCTTTTACTTCAAGAGGAATACGCTTACCATGATCATCGAGAGCGCCGTTTCCGACAGCCACAATCTCACCTTCTTGAGGTTTTTCCTTAGCTGTATCAGGAATAATAATTCCACCAGCTGTTTTATTTTCAGATTCAACCCTGCGAACAACGACACGATCGTGAAGTGGGCGGAATTTTATGTTAGCCATGTTTTAAATCCTTAAAACTGAGTATAACGAATTAATTTTTTGAAATTTACTAGCACTCTCTTGTAACGAGTGCTAATATCTACGCTAGATATAAAAACGCTCCCTTGTAATGTCAAGAACTCGATGTAAAATAATTCAATCGGGGGATTCTATTATATATCTCCATTAAAAAATTTTGACCATTTTTTATTCTGATTGATCGATGCTAAGTAAATAAAAATTAGATCTAAATAAGGATTTTACCATGACTAAAATACGTCAAGAAACTGACAGCCTCGGAACGATATCGGTTCCTCAAAATTGTTATTGGGGAGCGCAAACTGCACGGTCTCTGCATCATTTCAACATCGGTACCGAAAAGCAGCCCTTAGCTTTAATATACGCGTTAAACCTTATTAAAAAAGCGGCAGCCCTTGTAAACATGAAGAAAGGGAAACTTGCTAAAAATATAGGTGACGCTATTGTTACCGCTGCTGATGAAGTTATTTCTGGTAAATTCGACACACATTTTCCTCTCTCTGTTTGGCAAACAGGCTCTGGGACACAAAGCAATATGAACGTCAATGAAGTAATAGCCAATCGTGCTAACGTTCTTTTGGGAGGAATACTCGGTGGCAAGACACCTGTCCACCCAAATGATCATGTTAATATGAGCCAATCATCAAACGATTCATTCCCAACAGCTCTTCATATTGCTGTTACACTGCAAACAAGGCAACATCTTTTCGAAATGCTTGATACTCTTATTGATAGTTTGCAAGAAAAAGAGAAAGAATTTGCAGATATTATAAAAATTGGACGAACGCACACTCAAGATGCAACCCCTATCACACTTGGACAAGAATTTTCAGGATATCGAGCTGCATTAGAAGCTAACCGCTATCGCATTGAGAAATCCCTTATTGACGTACAAATGCTTGCTCAGGGAGGAACTGCCGTTGGAACAGGCCTTAATGCGCCAAAAGATTTTGATATTGACTTTGCTGAAACAATAAGTTCCCTGACAGGAATTGGCTTCAAAACTGCTCATAATAAATTTGAAGCTCTCGCGCATCATGGAGCTCTTGCCAATTTTCATGGAAGTTTGAATGCATTAGCTGCTGATCTTTTCAAAATTGCTAACGACATCCGCTTCTTAGGATCGGGACCACGCTCAGGATTAGGTGAATTAAACCTTCCAGAAAATGAACCTGGTTCCTCCATCATGCCAGGAAAAGTTAATCCCACACAGTGCGAAGCATTGAGCATGGTTGCGTGCCAGGTCTTCGGCAATCATACCAGCGTAACATTTTCTGCTAGCCAAGGTCACTTTGAACTCAACACTTTTAAGCCAATCATCGGTTATAATATCCTACAATCACTCTCCCTCCTTGGAGATTCAATGAGTTCCTTCAGTACTTACTGTATTAAGGGGCTTCGCGCTAATCGAGAACATATTCATTCTCTCATGGAGCGCTCCCTTATGTTGGTAACAGCTCTCGCACCAGAAATTGGTTATGAAAAAGCTGCTGAAATCGCTAAGGCAGCCCATAAAAATGGTACAGATTTGCGTGAAGAAGCATTAAAAGCTGGAATTTCTGAGGCTGATTATGATCGACTGGTCGATCCTAAAAAAATGCTCTATCCACAATGATCCTCATTTTACGATAATCCTCATCTTATGTCACAAGATCAGGCTGTTCTCGACCCAAGTAGCGCTTCATCTTTAATATCTCAAGCGCTACTGAAAATAACCGTTCAAGTGCCTTTTGTGAACTGTAAACATAATGATGAGGATTACGCTCATATTGTTCAAGGTATAATCGTATGGTAGCTCCTGCTGTTCCTGTTCCAGATAAGCGCACCACAAGCCGTGCTCCATTATCAAAAAATATGCGTACTCCCTGCTGTGTGCTGATACTCTGATCAATTGGATCGCAATATGTAAAATCATCAGCTTTTTCAACTCGAAATTCAGCTATCTGCATCCCAGCTTGTGGCAAATGGACACGTAATCTTTCAATCATCATGTTCGCTTTTTCTGCATCTACATTCTCGTAGTCACAGCGCATATAATAAAAGCGCCCGTATAAATGCCAATGCTGTTGGACAATTTGCGCTACCGTCTTTTTTGTAACCGCTAAAAGATTTAACCAAAATAACACAGCCCAAATGCCGTCTTTTTCACGTATATGTGTTGATCCCGTCCCAAAACTTTCTTCGCCACAAAACGTAATTCGTCCAGAATCTAAAAGCGTGCCGAAAAATTTCCATCCCGTTGGTGTTTCGAAGCAGGGAAGTCCTTTTTGTTTTGCAACCAAATCAACGGCGCGCCCTGTTGGCATCGAACGTGCGACCCCCACTACACCTTTCTGATATCCCTTAATAAGATGTGCCTGATCAACCATAATGGCTAAGGAATCTGAAGGTGTGACAAATTGTCGACGACCAATGATAAGATTCCGGTCTCCATCACCATCTGAAGCTGCACCAAGATCGGGACCATGATCAGACATTAATAGATCATACAAACCCTTTGCGTGAACTAAATTGGGATCTGGATGTTTTCCTCCAAAATCAGGCAGAGGTGTGCCATTAACTACCGTTCCCTGAGAAAACCCCAAACATTTTTCAAAAATTTCTCGTGCATAAGGACCTGTAACAGCATGCATAGCGTCAAATTGCAAAGTCAAACCTTCTAAAACAGCCTGAGCAATATGGTCAAAATCGAAAATTTCCTGCATCAAGATATTATAATCAGCAACTGGATCAATAATATCCACCTGCATAGAACCTATAAAACTTTGCCCTTCTACATCTAGATCAATGTTTGGAGTTTCAACAATTTTATAAGAAGAAAGCTTCTGTGACGTTGCAAAAATGGCTTCACACAAGGTACTAGGTGCTGGACCACCATTTGCAATATTATATTTAACACCACAATCACCCTCAGCTCCTCCAGGATTATGGCTGGCCGATAAAATGATCCCTCCACGCGCATGATATTTACGAATAAGGTGTGAAACCGCAGGCGTCGACAATACTCCCCCTCGCCCAACTTTAACAGCTCCAACACCATGAGCAGCAGCCATCTTTAACACCCGCTGAATAAATATGCGGTTCATGTAGCGCCCATCTCCTCCAAGAATGAGAAGCTTTCCTGTGAGTGGACCAATATTGTGAAAAATTGATTGGATAAAATTTTCAATATAATGGGGCTGCTGAAAAACCGATACCTTCTTACGTAAACCAGATGTACCTAATTTTTGATCCTCAAAAGGTATTGTTAAAACAGTATGGATATTCATATAAAAATCTTTATTCTCTTCCTTAGCTATTCACACAAGAACTCTCTTTAACCAAAATCAAAGATAAATTTATTTAACACAATGTAAGCACAAAGGTCTTGCAAATTTGCTGCAATAAACTACTCTCCTAAGATCTGTCGTAAAAAGCAATCCTGTTTTTGCGATGAAACTCTGCAAACCATAGAGGAGGCGCAACCATGGTTAAAAAAAAAGTTCCTAATGTAACCTTCCACACTCGCGTATATGACGAAACAGCAGGTGACGGTAACACCTATAAATGGCAAGATGTAAACAGCGACACCTATTTCAAAGGGAAACGAGTTATTCTCTTCTCTCTTCCTGGAGCCTTTACACCTACATGCTCAAATTTGCAACTTCCTGACTTTGAAAAACTTTACGATGATTTTAAGAAGGTTGGTATTGACGAAATTTACTGCCTCTCAGTTAATGATGCATTTGTAATGAATGCCTGGAGCAAACAACAAAACCTCAAAAACGTCAAGCTTATCCCTGATGGCTCCGGCGAATTCACAAGAAAAATGGGAATGCTTGTTGATAAAAGCAACATCGGTTTTGGTATGCGATCATGGAGATACGCTGCTGTCATCAATGACGGTACTATCGAGCACTTGTTTGAAGAAGAGGGATTTTCAGATCATTGCGGTACAGACCCATATGAAATTTCGTCACCACAACATATTTTGAAAGTTCTTCAAGGCTCATAATAAAAACGCTTAAACTAATAACACACACTCCTTTAACAACGAGGAGTGTGTGTTGGCTTTCTTCCAGATAATAAGAATATTCCGAAGAGTGAGGCATCATTACTTCTGGTTTTGTTTTCTTAAATTAGAGATTGGTGCTTAGCTAAAATCTCTTGCACTGCTTGAACTAACTTGTCTTCATCAACCGTTATTTGCGCGGGGCGGCTTTCACGCCATGTTTGGTTGTCTTTAATCTGAGTAGCCAAATGTGCTCCCTCAATTAAATCCTTAATCTGCACTTTTCCCATGTCACGTTCTTGCACTCCTTGAATCACAACACAAGGCGAATGACGACGATCCGCATATTTCATTTGTGCCTTCATCCCTGCAGTTCCTAAATATAACTCAGAGCAAATCCCCGCACGACGTAAATTCATGACCATATTTTGATAGCAAGCGATATATTGAGGTTCTTTATCCATCACAAGTACTACAACTGGCCCCGTCCCCTCTTTTGCAGAAGAACATCCAAGAGCATGCAAAGCAGACATTAAACGTGAAACACCCATGGAAAAACCAGTTGCAGGAACCATTTCACTACGGAACCGAGAAACCAATCCATCATAACGCCCTCCACCCCCAACAGATCCAAAAACAACCTTCCGCCCTTCTTCATTAAGAACATCAAAAAGCAATTCAGCCTCAAATACAGGCCCCGTATAATAATCTAATCCGCGCACCACCGATGGATCAATCTTGATACGCTGTTGATAACCATTCTTTGCAAAAATAGTTTGCATTTCCTCTAATTCACGGATTCCTTCTTCTCCCTGAATAGTATCGCCTACTATCTCTTTAAGATGACTAAGAGCTTCTTCTGCATTTTCAGCATCACAAGACATCAAAGAAAGGATAAGATCACTTTCTTGATCGCTCAGGCCTGCTCCTTGTGTAAAATCCCCACTTTCATCAAGACGCCCCTTTCCTAAAAGCAAACGTACTCCTTCTATGCCAAATTTATCCAATTTATCCATGGCCCTTAAGACGCTTAAGCGTTTTTCAGTCTGCCCATTGCTCGTTAAATTAATCATCTCCAAGACGGCATCAAGAATCTTTCGATTATTTAAACGAATAACATAGTCATGCCGTTGGATACCTAATTTTTCCAAACTATCTGCAGCCATCATACAAATCTCTGCATCTGCAGCTACAGTTGGAGAACCAACAATATCAGCATCAAATTGCATAAATTGACGAAATCGCCCTGGACCAGGTTTCTCATTACGAAAAACAAAACCAAGACGATAACTACGATATGGCTTCGGCAAAATTTCAAAATTTTCAGCAAAATAGCGTGCAAGAGGTGCCGTCAGATCGTAGCGCAAAGACATCCACCGGTCGTCATCGTCCTGCAAAGAAAAGACACCCGCATTAGGACGATCTGCATCAGGTAAGAATTTTCCAAGAGCATCTGTGTATTCAAAAATTGGCGTCTCAAGAGCTTCAAATCCATAAAGTTCATAAACAGTACGAATTTGAGCAATCATTGTTTCCAACGCGCGCAACTGCGTACTCGTGCGATCAACAAAGCCACGTGGTAAACAGGCTTTTATTTTTCTTGTTTCATTGTAGGCATTTTTCTTTAGCAGCAATTTACAATCATACATCTTATATATTTGTGAATTACTTATGTTTAGCTTATACCCTTAATGAGTTCAATGAGTTTATCCAGAAACCGCAGGAGACTTATCAAACATTTTTAGGTTTATCCGGCGCAGGAGATTTATTTTTAACGTCGAATTCTTTTTTATCGAGGAACTATCGTGTTGGTTTAGGTTTAGCGTCTGGTATTTCTTTGGATTCTATTTTAATGGATCTTTGTGAAGTAGCTGAAGGAGTTAAGACTTGTGAAGCGATTGTTAAAATTTCTCGTGAGCATTGCATTCATACTCCTATAGCTAGAGAAGTTTTTGAGATTATAGGAGGTAAGGATCCTCTAGAGAGTATGTCTCTTTTGATGAAGAAAGTTTTTTAAGCGGCACGGTAGCACCATATATTTTCTTACATATGGTTATATAGCGATTTTTATTCCATGTATTTTTTGAGGATATGGGTGCTTTTTTGATTTATCTGTGAAGGAGAGTCTTAGCGCATGATTGGAGCATAGGAAGAGTTTTTTTCCGGGAGGTTATTTCAGATTTTTTAAAGGATAAATTGCTTCTCTTTTTTATTTCCGAGAAGAAGATCCCCTATCAAAAGATTTATGGCTGTTTTGATAAATTTTCATTTAAATTGTTTAACGAAGCAAATGCATTGTTTATGTGAGATTTTTGTTTCAGATGCCTCTTTTTTGGAAGGAGATCTGATAGTTTAACGTGAACTGCGGAGATTTTCTGGGGATATTTTTTGGTTGCGGGGGCAGGATTTGAACCTGCGGCCTTCAGGTTATGAGCCTGACGAGCTACCGGGCTGCTCCACCCCGCGTCACGAAGACTTAGTTAGAACGCATGCAGGACAGGCGTTTTTTATGGTCTACCATTTTGTTCATATTTAGAACTGTTATTGACATCTATTTATACCCTTAGCAGACCTGGCAGCGACTTACTCTCCCGTGTCTTAAGACAAAGTACCATCAGCGCTGGAACCTTTCACGGCCGAGTTCGGGATGGGATCGGGTGCAGGTGTTCCGCCATAACCACCAAGTCAGCGAAAGGTATAGATAGAAGGAGAAACTGGTTTTTTTGCTTTTATAATTATTGCTTGAGAATGAATAGAGGTAATGGGAACGATCAAGCCTATCGAACTATTAGTATCAGTAAGCTCCATGTGTTACCACACTTCCACACCTGACCTATCAACGTGGTAGTCTACCACGGTTCTCAGGGAATACTCGTTTTCAGGTGGGTTTCCCGCTTAGATGCCTTCAGCGGTTATCCCGTCCGTATATAGCTACCCTGCTATGCGGCTGGCGCCACAACAGGTCCACCAGAGATACGTCCATCCCGGTCCTCTCGTACTAGGGACAGATCCTGTCAATATTCCTACACCCACGGCAGATAGGGACCGAACTGTCTCACGACGTTCTGAACCCAACTCACGTACCGCTTTAAATGGCGAACAGCCATACCCTTGGGACCTGCTCCAGCCCCAGGATGCGATGAGTCGACATCGAGGTGCCAAACAACCCCGTCGATATGGACTCTTGGGGGTCATCAGCCTGTTATCCCCGGCGTACCTTTTATCCGTTGAGCGATGGCCCTTCCACACGGGACCACCGGATCACTATGACCGTCTTTCGACTCTGCTCGACTTGTCAGTCTTGCAGTCAGGCAGGCTTATGCCATTGCACTCAACAAACGATTTCCGACCGTTCTGAGCCTACCATCGCGCGCCTCCGTTACTCTTTAGGAGGCGACCGCCCCAGTCAAACTACCCACCATACACTGTCCTGGATCCGGATAACGGACCGCAGTTAGACATCCATGTCGATAAGGGTGGTATTTCAAGGATGACTCCACAAAGGCTGGCGCCCCTGCTTCAAAGTCTACCACCTATCCTACACATATCGACACAAATGCCAGTGTAAAGCTATAGTAAAGGTGCACGGGGTCTTTCCGTCTAACCGCGGGAACCCCGCATCTTCACGGGGAATTCAATTTCACTGAGTCTACGTTGGAGACAGCGGGGAAGTCGTTACGCCATTCGTGCAGGTCGGAACTTACCCGACAAGGAATTTCGCTACCTTAGGACCGTTATAGTTACGGCCGCCGTTTACTGGGGCTTCAATTCAATGCTTGCACATCTCCTCTTAACCTTCCAGCACCGGGCAGGCGTCAGACCCTATACATCGTCTTGCGACTTCGCAGAGCCCTGTGTTTTTGGTAAACAGTCGCTACCCCCTGGTCTGTGCCACCCTCTAACGGTTGCCCGCTAAAGGGTCACGCTTCTTCCGAAGTTACGCGTGCATTTTGCCGAGTTCCTTCAACGTAGTTCTCTCAAGCGCCTTGGTATTCTCTACCTGTCCACCTGTGTCGGTTTCGGGTACGGTCTATATGTGGGAGCTATTTCCTGGGATCACTTCACTGCAAGATCAATCCAATAAGACCTTACAATTTACGCAATCCGTCACTTCCCACAGGTCCACGAATATTAACGTGGTTCCCATCGACTACGCCTTTCGGCCTCGCCTTAGGGGCCGACTCACCCTGCTCAGATTAACTTTAAGCAGGAACCCTTGGACTTTCGGCGAGGGAGTCTCTCACTCCCTTTATCGTTACTCATGTCAGCATTCTCACTTCCGATACCTCCAGGAGCTCTCGCGAGTCTCCCTTCACAGGCTTACGGAACGCTCCGCTACCACTTACTCATAAGAGTAAATCCACAGCTTCGGTGTATGGCTTTAGCCCCGTTACATTTTCGGCGCAAGGACCCTTATTTAGACCAGTGAGCTGTTACGCTTTCTTTAAATGATGGCTGCTTCTAAGCCAACATCCTGGTTGTTTTGGGATCCTCACATCCTTTCCCACTTAGCCATAACTTGGGGACCTTAGATGGTGGTTAGGGTTGTTGCCCTTTCCACGACGGACGTTAGCACCCGCCGTGTGTCTGCCAGTCAGTTCTTCCAGGTATTCGGAGTTTGGTTAGGTTTGGTAATCCGGTGAGGACCCCTAGCCCATCCAGTGCTCTACCCCCTGGAGAATTCAACTAACGCTCTACCTAAATAGATTTCGCGGAGAACCAGCTATTTCCGAGTTTGATTGGCCTTTCACCCCTAGCCACAAGTCATCCCAATCTATTGCAACAGATACGGGTTCGGCCCTCCAGTAAGTGTTACCTTACCTTCAGCCTGCTCATGGCTAGATCACTCGGTTTCGGGTCTAATCCAACGAACTGAACGCCCTGTTCAGACTCGC